>CAIXLU010000369.1 GCA_903920315.1 uncultured Oscillochloris sp. | reverse complement strand
CCCGAAGTAGGTAAGACCTATTTTTAAGGAGTATTCAAGTGGGGTAATGCTAACCAACGCCCACACAGGGCTTGTCACAATTACCGCAACCCAAGAGAACACAAAAATAAGTCCCGTTATGACCATCCATACCCCCGTGTTAGTGTCGTACCGGCCCGGAAGCGGAATACCACGCTTCCGGGCTACATTTTTTTGTTGGTGAGCCGGGAGGGGATCGAACCCTCGACCCTCTGATTAAAAGTCAACTTATAGCCAAAGAGCTAGGCACCGAAAAACGATGCCTAGCTCTTTGTAGTGGGGTGCCTGATGGGTCTCGAACCCACAGCCTCCTGAGTCACAGTCAGGCGCTCTAACCATTGAGCTACAAGCACCACGAACGCCGGGAAGTATATCACGAGCTAGCACGCTGTGTCAAATGGGCGCGGAGACTGGGAGACCAGCAGGGGGAGTGGCATGCGTGGTACAATTGTTATCGTAAACCGTTTTTTGTGATCTGAATTCTGGATGTAATACCTCTGATGCGACAAAATGATTCGCTCATTTGTCCACATAATAAGCCAACGGTCTCCTATTAGAATGGGTTAGAACCTATGTCTGAGCAGCAACTTAATCTTCCGGTTACGGGGATGACCTGCGCCTCGTGTGTGATACGGGTCGAGAAGGCGCTCAAGAAGGTACCCGGTGTGCGGGAGGTCAACGTCAACCTGAGTACCGAGGGTGCTAGTGTGACCTACTCGCCCGCCAGTGCCAGCTTTGCCGATCTGAAGGCGGCGATTGAGAACGCGGGCTACGGTGTGATCGAGATCACCGATGCTGATGACGGTACGGCAGAGGATGTTGAGGCGACGGCCCGCGCCCGTGAACTGAGCGACAAGCGCCGTAAGCTGATCGTCGGTGTGGCCTTCGGTCTGCCGCTCTTCGTGATCTCCATGTCACGTGACCTGGGGCTGATTCGGCCCTGGTGGATCGGTGCCGCCGCTGAAATGGCGGCCATGACGGGCAGATCAATGGACGAGATGATGCGCAGCGCCGCCGCCCGCGACGATCTGCTCAACTGGCTGTTCCTGATCCTTGCGACGCCGGTGCAGTTTTACAGCGGGCGCGATTACTATGTCCACGCCTGGAAGGCGCTCAAGGCGCGCACGGCGAACATGGACACCCTGATTGCGATGGGTTCCTCGGTGGCCTACCTCTACAGCCTGATCTTGCTTGTCAGCGGGGCTGCGGGCCACGTCTATTTTGAAACCGCCGCCCTGATCATCACGCTGATTCTGGTGGGTAAGTACTTGGAGGCGCGAGCCAAAAGTCAGACCGGCACAGCTATTCGCGCCCTGGTCGGGCTTCAGCCCAAGACCGCCCGCGTGCTGCGTGGCGGCCAGGAGATTGATGTCGCGGTGGCGGAGGTGCGCAAGGGCGAGATTGTGATCGTGCGCCCCGGCGAGAAGATCCCGGTGGATGGCGCGATCCTCAGCGGCGAGTCAGCCGTGGACGAGAGTATGGTTACGGGCGAGAGCCTGCCGGTGGAGAAACGTCCCGGCGATAGTGTGATCGGCGCGACGATCAACCGCAGCGGCAGCTTCCAGATGCGCGCCGTGCGGGTGGGCCGCGAGACGGCCCTAGCTCAGATCATCCGGCTGGTGCAGGAGGCTCAGGGTTCGCGGGCACCGGTGCAGCGTCTCGTAGATCAGGTTGCCAGCGTGTTTGTGCCAGTGGTGATCGGCCTGGCCCTGCTCACCTTCTTGATCTGGCTGCTGGCCGGTGTCGGGCCAACCCAAGCCATGCTCTTCGCCGTGGCCGTGCTGGTGATCGCCTGTCCCTGCGCCCTGGGATTGGCTACCCCCACGGCGATCATGGTCGGCGCAGGCACGGGTGCCGCACACGGCATCCTGATCAAGAACGCCGAGAGTCTGGAGCGCGCCGCCAACATCCGGGCCGTCATCCTCGACAAAACCGGCACGATCACTCTGGGCAAACCGGCGGTCACTGACGTGATTGCAGATTGCAGATTGCAGATTCTGTTCCCAGCTCGGATCAATCTACACTTCTGCGAATCGCGGCAAGCGCGGAGCGCGGCAGCGAACATCCGCTGGGCGAGGCGATTGTGGCCGAGGCCAAAGCTCGTGGGCTGGCTCTGGCGAAACCCGAGGGTTTTGCGTCCATCGCTGGGGCCGGTGTGGAGGCGACGGTGGATGGCCGACGGGTGCTGGTGGGCACCCTGCGCATGATGCGCGAGCGCGGCGTGGATCTGGGCGAACTGCCAACGGATGTTGAGCGGCTTCAGGCTGAAGGCAAGACGGCCATGCTCGTGGCGGCAGACGGCGCGGCGTTGGGCGTGATCGCCGTGGCTGACACTGTCAAGCCCAGTTCAGCCAAGGCCATCGCCGCCCTGCGCGCCCTCGGCGTTACGGTGGCTATGCTCACCGGCGACAATCGGCGCACCGCCGAGGCCATCGCCGCCCAGGTCGGGGTAGATCGGGTGCTGGCCGAAGTGCTGCCGCAGGACAAGTCTGCGGAGGTGAAACGGCTCCAGGCCGAGGGGCAGATTGTGGCGATGGTGGGTGATGGGGTGAACGACGCACCGGCCCTGGCCCAGGCTGATGTCGGTATCGCCATTGGCACCGGGGCGGACGTGGCGATGGAGGCCGCCGACATCACCCTGATGCGCGGCGACTTGGCCGGGATCGCGCAGGCGATTGCGCTGAGCAAGGCCACCATGCGGACGATCCGCTGGAATCTCTTCTGGGCCTTTATCTACAACGTCGTGCTGATCCCGGTGGCAGCCGGGGCGCTCTACCCGCTCACCGGCTGGCAGCTCAGCCCCATCCTAGCGGCGGGGGCTATGGCTTTCTCATCGGTCTTTGTGGTGAGTAACAGTCTACGGTTGCGCGGGGTGAAGCTGTCGTAACCCATACATTCTGATGGATTACACTTTCTCTCCAAGGGCGGCCAAAACCCCGGCCCGACCCACAATACCCACCAGATGCCCGTCGCTATCAACCACCGGGAGCGCCTTCACCTTATGCGCCATCATCAGGCGAATGGCATCGGCCACCGGCGCATCGGCACGCACTGTGACAACTGGAGAGGTCATGGTATCGGCGGCGACGCGCCCGCGCTCCTCTAACTGTAGCTTGGCTGATTGCTTGCCGCCATTTAGCCAGGCCGCCAGCCGACCGATCGCCCCGTCCGGCAAACGCCGCGCCGCTCGGCGCAGCACATCGCCGTCAGTGATGATCCCCGCTACGTTGCGATCAACACCCACCACGACCGCTCGGCGCAACGGACTCTCCAGCAGCGCGTCGAGAGCCTCGGCCAGTGGTGCATTGGCCTGTACCGCCGGTGGGTTGGACAGCATCATCTCGCCTACCGTGGCCGGGGCACCCTCCGGCAGATCAAGCGGCTCGTCCGGGCGCTGGCGCAACCCCTCCGCCACCGTCGTCAGCAGGTCGTAGCGACTGACCATCCCCACCAGGACACCATTGATGTCCACCACGGGCATGCGTTTGCGGTTGTGGGCGGCCATCGCTCCCGCCGCCTGAGCCAGAGGCAAAGTATCGGACAGCGTCTCCGGCTCGGGGGTCATGAGGTCGGCGGCGCACTGTGGTTGACCGACGAGGTCGTCAATCTGGGCGGCGCGTGCGCTAATCGGCAGGCTGCGCTGGAGCCGCAGCGAAAGCCCCAGCATCCCCCGGTTCAGCAGGTCGCCATCGGTGATGATCCCGACCACCCGACCATCTGCCAAAACCACTGGTAGCGCCCGCAGCCCGCGCTCAATGAGCAGGGTGACAATCTGACTGATCGGCGCATCAGGATTCACGCTGGCGACATTGCGGCTCATCACGTCAGAGACCATCAGGTGGTGCGGGAACGGCCCGCCGATGCGATGGCTGTAGAACATCACCTCCACCGGAGAGACGGCAATCATCCCCTCGCGCACGAGATCGCGCAGCGTAGGCAGCACCCGTGTGACGCGGTCAGCCTGGTCAATAAAAGTAATCACCAGCGGCAGATGGCTGGCAATTTCTATCGCCAAGTCGCTGTGCAGGACGTTATGGACACCGTAGCCGCCCACGCCGCGCAGCATCGTCGCGCCAGGGCAGCCCGCCGCACGCAGGGCGTAGAGGATCTGCTGCGCCACCGACTGCCCGTTATTGCTATCGCCCTCACCAATATAGATCCAGACTTGCCGTGCCGTGCCTGTGTCGCTCATATGTGCCTCCTTGCACCAAGGGCGAAGCAGTGCCAACGGTGCAATCATATCACGTGCGCCCCATAAGATTTCGATGTGATGCAAAGACGCTTGCATCCCCGGCGCGACAAAAAAAAGTGCAGACTGGAGGGTTGCGCCCCCAGTCTGCACTCTACAAATCTGCAATCTGGAATTTAGAACGCCGATGTCGGCGTACACTGGCGCAGGGTTCCCTGGCGAACCACCTGATCCGCGAGGCCGATGCCCTTGTTCCAGCACTGCGACACACTCAGGCCGTCGCGGTAATTGCCTACCACAAAGAGGCCAGGGTAGCCTGCCTCAAGCTCATTCAGTGTGGCGACACGCTGCTCGTGACCGGCGGTGTACTGCGGGATAGCCTTCTGCCAGCGGGTGACGCGGACCATCGCCGGGGTGCCGCGTGCGCCCAGGATCTCCTCGTGTTCTTTGACCACCATATCAATGATGTCCGAGTCGCTCTGGCGGGCCGTCTCGGGGATGCGCGCCCCGCCCACGAAACTGGTTGTCAGCACATGGCCCGCTGGTGCGCTGCTGGGGATGAGGGTGGATGTCCAAAGGATGCCCAGCACCTTGCGCCCCTCGCCCGACGGGCAGAGGACGCCGAATCCATCCAGCGGGTGCGTGACCGCACTGCGCTTGTAGCCCAGGTGAACCACAGCCATCGGTGGGTAGGGAATAGCTCGCAGCGCCTTAGCCGCTGGCGCATGCAGTCCCTCTACCAGATCGGCGACGACATAGGCCGGTACTGCCAGCACGACCATATCGGTGATCACCAATTCGGTTTGGCCATTGCGCTCCACCGTCAGTTCCCAGCCGCCGTCCAGAGGGCGCAGGGCGCAGGCGCGGGTGTTTAGCCAGACGTTATCGCTGCCCAGGGCGCGTGCTGCCGCCTGCGGCCATGCCGCCAGCCCGCCGTTGAAGTTGAACATCACGCTCTTCGGCTTCTCGCCCTTCGGCTTCTTCGGCGCTTTCGTTCTCCCCATGATCATGCCGCGCACGATGCTGCCGCCGCGCTGCTCAGCCTCCCAGATGGTTGGGAATGCCGATCTGATCGAGGTCGTCTTCGGGTTGCCCGCATACACCCCGGCCACAAAGGGATCAACCAGCCGGTCGGCCAGTTGACGCCCGACCCGCCGCGAGAAGAAGGACGACACGCTCTCGTCGGGCAGGTGCGTGCGTGGAATTAGCGGCTCGGCCAGAACGCGCAGTTTGGCGAGGGTTGAGAGCAGCGGCGTCTTTACCAAGCCCACCGGCGACATCGGGATCAGCTCAGGCTTACCGTCCAGCAGGATGAAGCGCCGACCGCCTTTGCGATCAGCCGCCAGACGCTCATCCATAATCCCCAGATCCGAGAACTGCTTCCAGAGCTCCACGTCCTTGCTCACCACCGTATTCGGTCCGCAGTCCAACGTATAGCCGTCCGGTGTCCGTATGCTGTGGATCGCCCCGCCCACATGATCAGCGGCGTCAATCAGCAGTACGTTCGCACCCTTGCGGCGCAGCCCATAAGCCGCGCTGACCCCACTGATCCCGCCGCCAACCACAACGCAATCGTAGCTTGTCATTATATGATCCCTCGCTTCTGCAAAAAAATGGTAGCGCAGGCATCTTGCCCGCCCCCAAATCAGGGCGGGCAGAATACCCGCGCTACCGGCTATTTTCAGATCAGACACCCATGCGATTCGCGCACAACACCCGATGAAAATGGCCGCTGATGCCCGGCTATCGGCTATCGGCTATCGGCTATTGGCTATCGGCTATTGGCTCTAAAGGCACTCAAATCGTCTTCGAGAAAACCTGCCGCTCAGAGGTCTTCGCCAAATGCGCGTCGAGTTCCATGGCCAGCAGGCGCACAAAGAATCGGCCCAGAGGAGTTACCTGGATCCGGTCGGGCAGCAATTCCAGAAAGCCATCCTCGGCGTATGCTTCCAGATGCTCCAGGTCGTCGCCCAGGGTCTCGCGCAAATCTACCCCAAACAGCGATTGCGTCAGGTTGTAGGGTAGCTCCAGGTTACACATCAGGTGCAGGATCACCGTGCGCCGCAGCAGATCGTCGTCGCTCAGCTTGTAGCCGCGTACCACCGGCAGTTCGCCGGCATCAATCATCTTCTGGTAGCGGCCCAGATGCGACTCGTTCTGGATAAAGCGCCCGGCCATGTCGCCGATGCTGCTCATACCGAAGCCGATCATGTGCAGGGCCGGGCGAGTGGTGTAGCCCATAAAATTGCGGTGCAACCGCAGTTCACGCGCTGCCACCGCCAGATCATCATCGCGCAGGGCGAAGTGATCCATACCCACCCAGTCGTACCCAACCTCTGCCAGCCGATCAATCGCCATCCTGAACAGGCTAAACTTCGTGAAGGTATCCGGCAGCGCCGTGACATCAATCAGCTTCTGCTTCGGCTTGACCCACGGCACGTGGGCGTAGCTGAAGTAGGCGATCCGGTCCGGGCGCAGCTCACTGATCGCCGCCAGCGTCTCGCCAAAGGTCTCCATTGTCTGGAACGGCAGCCCGTAAACCAGATCCATGTTCACGCCGGTGAAGCCCAGATCGCGGCAGGCCCGGAAGAGCTTCTCGGTCTGCGCGAAGGGCTGGATGCGCCCAATCGCCTCTTGAACCTTCGGGTTGATGTCCTGCACACCCATGCTGATTCGGTTGAAGCCCAGGGCGCGGATCTGCGCCATCTGCTCGACCGTACCGATGCGCGGGTCAATCTCCAGCGAGATTTCGCCTGCCGGATCAATCGCGAAGTGCTGCGACAGCAGCCCTACCAGGCGCGTCATCTGCGCTTCGTTCAGGAAGTTCGGCGTGCCGCCGCCCCAGTGCATCTGCACCACATTGCGCCGCTCACCCAACAGCGGTGCCACCATCGCCATCTCGCGCTCGACCCGGTCGAGGTAGGCATCCACCACCTCAGACCGTCGTGTTACCGTCGCGTTACAGCCACAGTAATCGCAGTGTTTGGCGCAAAAGGGCAAGTGTACGTACACCGAGAGAGCGTCTTCAGGACGAGCGGCCACGTCGCCCAGGGCCTCTTTGTAATCCGCTTTGCCAAACGTCTCCGTCCAGGCAGGAACCGTCGGATAGCTGGTGTAGCGCGGCCCCGGCTTATTGTAGCGTGCCAGCAGCTCCGGCGAGATGATAACCTCAGACATGACCGCTCCCGTCTCTATTTTTTTGTTACGTTATGTCATCTGCCGCCGAACAGCCCTCACCCCCTGCCCCTCTCCCACTCAGGGAGAGGGGGCTAGGGGGTGAGGGCTGTCCGGCTCGAAAAGCACTGATCCTAGCAGCCCACCTGCTTGTCGGTATCGCGGGTGCCGAACTCGGAGACCTCGGTGCCATCGAGCGGCAGGTTGAGGACATTCTCGGCCTGGTGCTTGATCAACTCGGGGTCGTAGCGCTCGGGGATCGCGCCGCCGAAGGTGGTATCGGCCACCTGCTCGGGGTGATCTTCCTTCATCCGGGCGATCTCGTCGCGGGTGAAGATGCGGCTCTCGTCGAAGCCCAGATCAACCTCCATCTGGCCGCCCTTCATATGCACACGACCGATGTCATAGAAGCGCTTCTCGAAGGTCGTCTTGGCGAAGGCGCGCAGACAGCCCATCATGTAGCTGCGCTTCTCCTTGTCCTTGATGAAGGGGTACTCCAGGAACGCCTTGCGCATGTAGAAGCGGGCGTAGTTGCGCAGCACGCACTTGAGAACGTCCTCGCGCTCCATGAGGTCGGGCTTCATGATCGGGGTGACGAAGTTGTACTTCGAGTAGTCGCGCACCTCAACCCGGTCGCCCAGATCCTCGAACAGCTCGGCGAAGGGCCAGGGGGTGTACATGTTCCAGTTGGCCATGTCCACCTTCCAGTCGAGCGCCAGCCGGTAGGTCTCCTCAATCAGCTCAGGGGTCTCGTTCTCCATACCCATGATGAACTGAGCCTCGGCGACCATGCCTGCGTCCTGGATGAGCCCGATGGCCTCTTTGTTCTGAGCAATCGTGGTCTGCTTGCGGAAGATCTCCAGGTTCATCTGGGCGGCGGCCTCCGTGCCCAGGGAGATATGCATCAGGCCGGCCTTGCGCCACAGGGGCAGCAGAGCCTTATCGCGCATAATATCGGTTACGCGGGTGTTGATACCCCAGAGAACCGGCAGCTTCCGCTTCGCCAGTTCCTCGCAGAGGGCGGTGAACTTCTTACGATTGAGGGTCGGTTCCTCATCCGCCAGGATGAAGAAGCCCACATTGTAGTCGCGCACCAGGGTCTCAACCTCGTCCACAAACTTCATCGGGCTGCGGGCACGGTAGCGCCGCCAGAACTTCCACTGCGAACAGAAGCGGCAGGTGAAGGGACAGCCACGGGCGAAGTTTGGCACCGCCACGCGCACGTTCATCGGCACGTAGATGTACTTGTGCCACTCCAGCAGGCTCCAGTCCGGGGTGAGGTCGTCGAGGTTGGCAATCGGCTCGGCAGCGGGGGTGGCGATAACCTGCTCGTTCTCCAGGTAAGCGATACCCTTGATCGTTGCGCGATCCTTCTTGTCGGTACCCGCCTCGATACTGCGCAGCAGCTCGACAATAATCTCCTCAGCCTCGCCACGGACGATATAGTCAATCCAGGGAGCCTCGCTGAAGACCTGCGTGTACATGAAGGTCGGGTGGATACCGCCGAGGATCAGCCGAGCGTTGGGGCGCTCCTCACGGGCGATCTTCAGGGTTATCTGGGCCTGGATGATCATGGGGGTGATCGCCGTAGCCATAATCACGTCGGGCTTATTGATCCGGATAATCTCGCGCAGCTTATCGTCATCAATATGGAAGGTCATCGCGTCAATAAAGCGCACATTCTCATACCCGGCGTTCTTCAGTGCGCCACCGATGTAGGGAACCCAGCTTGGTGGCCAGTTCCCGGCAATCTCGGCACCGCCCGCGTGGTAGTTCGGCTGGATCATCATGATCCGCATGCTGGTACTCCTTAACGAAATAAAGACTTACATCACAATCTGATAGACACAGGCGCTGCCGCTACGAGCCTGACACGCCACCTCACGCAGGCTGATACGCGAACTCACCACACGGCGCAGCAATTGGGTAAAGGCACCGCAGTAGTAGCGACAGAGGACTGCGGCAATCTTTGAGGTGTCCCGGTTGACGGATTTACCAATGCTCACCAGGGGCGTACGACCGATGCTAAAGTGAAACGCGCCGCTACCCGCGAAGGTCCATGCGTGCTTACTGATCGCGGGAAGGAAGACGCGCAGGCTGATCGGAGCGGGGAGCAGAGCGAGGACGGTACGGATCGGGGCCGGGATGCGGTTGGCCCGCACGTAATCGGCGGTAAGCTCGCCGGAGCGGTACAGAATCTCACCGGCCCGCTCGACCCCGAGCTGTGCGGTGAGCAGATCGACCAACTCATGAAACTGAACCTCTGGGATCATCTCGTGCGGCAGATGGCTTAGGTAGCTCGCCGTCTCGCCGGTGAGCAGGGTCCGCAGCTCATCAGGCGTAAAGACCTCGCGTAAAACCGCGACCGTCTGGATGATCGAGTTTGGGCCGATCCTGGCCGCAGGCATGGTGGCCAATTCCACAGCGTCCTCCCACCCTGAGTAGCACCACTACTCCAGAGTCGATGACAGAGGTGACATATATGTAGTTCAGATTGCGGACTACGCACACTATAATACCACGCATCGTACCTGTGGGAAAGCGAGAACGCACCAGGGGTTATCGTCCCTTAACTAAACCTCAGGGCTGGTATTACGCACTTTTGAGCGAAAATCTACTCCCTCATTCCCTAGATATAGTACATCACATCGCCGCTCTGCTGGCGCTTGCGCTGACAGAGATCATCGAGGGTTGTCTCACCCAGAATTTCTTCGATCCGGCCACGCAACTCCTGCCAGATCGCGTCAATCATCGCATAATCATCGGGCTGGGTGGGCATCAGATCTTCGCGGGAGGGTTCAGCAGGGAGCAGTGGACCTTCCATCACCGTGATGGCATCGAGCAGGGTAATGGCATCGGGGCGACGGGCGAGCATATGACCGCCCTGAGGTCCGCGCAGACTCTCGATCAGCCCTGCCCGACGCATCGTGATCAGCAGTTGGTTAAGGTAATTCACCGGAATTCCCTGGCGGTTCGCGATCTCTTCGCTCTGCACCGGCCCCTCACCGTAGCGCTGGGCAAGATCGAACAGTGCCCGCAGGCCGTAGTCACCTTTGCTTGAGATTCGCATCGCTGCTCCTAGTTGTACTAGAGTCAATGACTTAACAATTTACCCTATCCTAACATCAGCGACGCAATGCGTCAATTGTGAAGATTAACATCTCACGAGGGAACATCAAAGCGGTTCATAAACCACACCCGGCCTTCGTTCGTACTCAACTGGCGCACTTCTCCCGAGAGCCGCACTAGATATACGTGGCGCACCTCTTCACTTGGCTGGTGGATAAAGGCAATTGTCGTCGCATCTAACCAGATCGGATTGCTGTTCGGGCCGGGCAACGTGGTGATCTGCCGTACCTCGCTTCCGTCAGCCTGCATCACATAGACCTGCCGATTATTGGGGTCTGACTTGGGGTTGCGCACAAAGGCGATCATATCGCCGTTAGGAGACCACGCGGGAATATCTTCGTGATCATCATCGGTGTTCGTCAGGTTCACGACACTACTGCCGTCAGCATTCGCGACAAAAATATCAAAGCTATGCTCGGTCAAACGGGTAAAAACAATCGTGCCGAAGCGTGACCAATCTGACCAGCCGGCGTGTTCGGCGCTCCATAAACGGAGTTGTCCGGTGGCGAGGGTATAGACATGATTCTGTGCGGTCTTGTCTCTATCTCTCTCCGTACGAGACATTGCGGTAAACATGAGCTTACTGCCATCAGGCGACCATGCCGGGAACTGGCCGTCGAGTTCGGAAGGTGAGATCTGCTTCACCTCGCCACTGCCAGTGTTGAGAATCCAGATCGCCGCCGGCCCAGTGCCTATGCGCAGCGAGGTGAAGGCGAGAAGCCCCTGGCCAGGTAGCCATGCCGGATCAAGCGCATCGCCACCCGTGTCAATGTAGTGCAGGCTTACTCGTCCAGGCAGCGCAAGCGCGATCTGCCATAGGCCATCGCTCCCGCGCACCGAGATGAGCAGCGGCGCGGGTAGCCCCGCCTCTAACGAGATGTCCACTGGACGGTAGAGTTCACGGTTCGCCGCACCCTCGCTCACGTCTTTGGAGGCAAGCTGCGCGTCGCTCGATAGGAGCGCACACCACGTCTGTGGGCCAATCACGCCATCTACCGGCAACCCGTTACGGCCCTGAAATTGCAGCACGGCGGTGGCGGTCTGGGCGCTGTATGTACCCTCGGGGCCAGGCACATAGCCGAGGTGCGCGAGACGCCGCTGCGCGATCACGATATCCGCGCCGCGTATAGCATCACCGTCAGCAGAGCTTTCGAAGAGCGGGCGAATCCCGGCGCACGCGGGCTGATTATCTGGCACGGCGCTGGTCAGCAGAAGGTTATCAAAACGGGCCACCATGCGCTCACCGGAGCGAACAAAGAAGCCGACCGTCCCTCCTGCGTGCGCAGGAACCGCCGTATGCAGCACCTCGGTTCCACCCACGAAGAGAGTCAGCCCGTCGCTGACGCGGTCAACGGCCAGCCGGATGCTCGTGCCCTTCACGAGAGGCGGGGTGACGTTCTTGGCAATCTGGAGTACCTGAAGGTCGCCCGCCTCTGCCTTGACAAAAACCACCGCGTCGCCGCTTGTCGTCAACCCAGTTCCATAATACGCAAGGTTCGCATCATCAGTCGAGTGACCGCGCACATCAAGCAGTAGGCCAAGCACACCCTCGCCCTCAAGAGGCTGGAGGTCAACCGCATAGCGGGTGGGAGCAAATGAGAGACTGGGGAGCAGATTGTAGAGAAGGTGATCGGTGCCGGCGGTGCTGAAGGCGAAACTCTCGGCACTGTACCCGTCAACCGTGCCCTGTTGGTCAACATGAAACGGGGTCCAGCCACTCGTAATCTGCGAGAAGTCGTCGTAGAGCAGCGGCACGAACGGCTTTGGGGTCGCCGGGATGGTGGAGCCTGGGGGCGTGGGAGTGGGCGGATCGTGGGCCACCGCCGATGCCACCTGTGCGCTAGGATTTTCGCCGTCTGCCGGCTGCTGTCCGCTACAGCCAACGGCAAGGACAGCCAATAGAGCAACCATGATCAGATGTAGTCGAGGCACGGAGATCCTCATTCCCCTCAGACAAGGTTTCAGGTGCGAGGTTTCAGGTTTCAGGTCGTCTATAATCTGCGATGCGGACCTTTGATTGATTGTATAGGGTGAGATGGTGTCCTTGTCAAGCATGCTACAATATAACAATATACGCACACTTCACCCATAGTTTCTGCCATATTATCACCTCTACACACCTCGTCTCGGCAGGAGCCGCGTTGACACCCTGGTTCAGTGTGACCCCGCTACATAGCCTCTACAGAGGCGCTGCTTATGCCTCTTCCCATTGATAAGACGATCAAAGATCGCTACCGAATCAGCCGAATTATCAGCACCCAAGGTGGATTTGGCAACACCTACCTTGCCTACGACAGCGTGCGCGGGCACGATATTGTCATCAAAGAGAGCAAAACCGCTGGCGACATCGAGCAGGACGCACTGCTCAGCGAACTGCGGATTCTGCTGAGTCTTGATCACCCCCGGCTGCCCAAAGTCTACGATGGCTTCTTTCATGAGGGGCAGTTGTGTGTGACGATGCAGTACATCCCGGGCCGTGATGTATCAACCTACCTCGTCCTGTCTGGCCCTGACCGGCGCGCCGAACCCCCGGATCGGCCAACCGCGCTGCGCTGGATCGTGCAGACCCTTGAGGCGTTGGCCTACCTGCATAGCTGTAACATTATCCACCGTGACGTCAAACCCTCGAACCTGCGCGTTCACACCGAGACGGGCGACATCTTCCTGCTCGACTTTGGCATCTCCCATCAGGTTGAGCGTTCCTTGATCCGCGCCCACTCGCCCCGCTACTCGCCGCCCGAACAGCACAATCCGACCGGACTGACAACGCCGGCCTCCGATATTTACGCGGTTGGCGCAACTCTCTACATCCTGCTCACCGGCCTGGAGCCGCCGTATCGTGACGATCACTACGATAAAACCCTCCGTCTGCTGACGGAGGAGAAGCAGACGATCCCGGTCGATCTTGAGAATATTGTCCTTAGAGCGATGCGCTTCGACCCCAATGATCGCTACCCTGACGCCCAGGCCATGCTGAGCGATCTTCAGCGGCTGGGCTACGCCCCACGATCCAACGCGGCGACGATCCCGACAAACGATCAGGAGGAGCTACGCCAGCCGAGCGAAAGCGCGGCGCGTTTGGTGAAGATCACCACACCGCTCACGGATCTGGATGCAACCGATGGATTCGCTGGGCAGGAAAGCACGTCCGCGCAGTCTACCTTGTTGCCGATCAACACGATTATCAACGAGCGCTATCACATCCGCAGCGAGATTAGCAAGCGCGGGGGGTTCGGCACCACCTACCGCGCCTTCGCCATCGAGCGTAAGCAGGAAGTCGTCATCAAGGTAAGCAAGACGACGGAGGATGTTAGGCAGAACTCGCTGCTTGCCGAGCGCGAGCTGCTGAGCAAACTCAAACACCGACGTCTGCCCGCAGTATACGACGCATTCTTTTACAATAGCCTGCTCTGCATCGAGATGCAGTATATCAGCGGTCGTGATATATCGAGCTACCTGCGCGATGGACCGCTTGACCGGCGCAGCGCGTTACGCTGGACACGTCAAATCCTTGAGGCGCTGGCGTATCTCCACAAACGCGCTATTGTCCATTGCGATGTGAAGCCCTCGAACCTGCGTGTGGACACCGAGACGGGCGACATTTTCCTGCTCGATTTCGGCATCTCGCAGCGGAATAATCAGATGGTCGTGCGTGGCTTCTCACGGCACTATTCCGCACCCGAGCAGCGTACCCGCCTTGGCACAATCAGTCCGGCGACGGACATCTATGCCGTTGGCGCAATTTTGTATGCCTTTCTGACGGGCAATCCTCCCCCCGAACCCGTCGGTCAGTCTGATGTCGTCCTCTTTCCTGATAAAGACCGCGACACGATCCCGGACGATCTCAAGCGGATTGTCCGAAAGGCGCTCAAGGTTGACCCTACCGACCGCTACCCTCAGGCCCAGGCCATGCTTGATGATCTGCGGCGCGTGTCCTACGCACGACTTGCGCCGACATCTGTTCTGCTCTGGAGCCTGGGCGGGATTGGGCTGGCGGCACTGCTGGTCATCCTTATCTTCGCACTCAACATGCCTGTATCGCCGCGCCCAGGTGCGTCCGCAGCGAACAGCGAGGCAACCCCCAATCTGACAGCGGACAGTCTCACACCGGCATCGTCGCCCGATGCCGTGAGCGCCAACTCCGCACCCACAGGTGCGCCAACACCTGCCGCAGCATCGCGTGTCATCGTGAGTGATGCGGCGATACTAGTGGCACCCACCAGCCACGCACCAACGCCGACGACCATGGCGACACCGGTGACACCAGCAACAGTCACCCCCAAATTGCAAACCGTGCGTGAGATCACCGTGCGGGGACAGCCCGATAGTACATCAATTTACGTGGGCGCGTTGCCCGTACAGATTACTCTGCTGGGAGAGGGGTTGGATACGATCACGTCGGTTGTCCTCCAGCCGAAGACACCTGGCCAGCGCACGATCCCCCTGAAACTGCTACAGGCACAAGGCGGGCGAACAGACATCGAACTCGCCAGTTTGCCGTCAAGTTTCCACACCGGCGAGTACGAACTGCTGATTAATGGCCAGTCCAATCGCACCATTACATTGCGCGACTACGTGCGCGAGGCCCGCATCCAGGGTATCAAGGCAGCGTATCGCTACCTGGCGGCGATCAGACCATATCCCAGCATCCGCTTCACGAATCAGGATATTCCGGGCCCCTTTGCGATGCTGTACCTCCAGCCAGACCCAACGACGCGGGGCGGATACATGCGCAACGGCGACCTAGTCGAGGTGCTTGATGACACGTCCAACCCCGACTTCTACCGGGTGCGCGTGAAAGAAAACTTCGACTCACATGTCGTGGGCCGCGAGGGCTGGATGTTGGCCTGGGTTGTGAATGACACGCCGCCCGCGCCCCCAGAGCCGGGGGCCATCCAGATATCCTATAACATTCGGGGCGAGCTGCGGGGAAAAGTAGTGGAGTGGCTGATTCAGCGCGGCCTGACCGCCAACGATATCGTGATTGATACGCAGACCCGCGAACGGATTCCCGATGTCTTTGATACCTTCAAGCCGGACCAGGTAGTCAGTTCTGATCCGATTGAAGGAGCGTGGGTCGTCCCCGGCGGCAAGGTTGTTCTCGGCGTGCGCGGGCCATAATCACGCAGGCAGGGGCGGGCCACATTATTTTGTTATTGATCGCCAAAATGGGGATCTGTGCTATCACAGATCCCCACTTGGCTACGTGGTCGGGGCGAGAGGATTCGAAGCCTAGATCTACCACGAATCGAGCGGGGGAAGAGAATCAACCGCAGGGGCAGAGTCGGACACATCAGCCGCTAAATACACCTCGGTCTGTCTCAATTGGCTATGCCCGAGAGCCTTGGATACCGCATAGAGGTTCCCTGACTTCCTGAGAGAGTGGGTAGCGAACGTGTGACGCAGTACATGGGCCGTCAGGGGCAGCCCGGTCGCAATCGCGATCTTCCGGCATATCTTCCCGATCCTGTTCGGTTGAATCGGTTTCGTGTCTAAGCTGAACACGGGCGCGGTATCCCCTAGACCCTGCATGAGCTTCCAACTGGCGAGATTATCCGCCAGCCCAGAATGAATCTTCACCGACCTCCCCTTGTTCATCTTCGACAAGCGGATGTTAATAATGCCGCTGGCAATATCCACCATTGACCACCGCAACCCGGCCATCTCTGCAGCCCGCAGTCCGCTATACAGGCCAGTCAGAACCATTGACTCGTCGCGCCGAGCGCGGTGGCCGGGTTGCTCATGGACGTAGGCAACCAATACCCGAATCTGATCAGTGGTCAATGACCGAGGCAAAGGATGAGGCTTGATGGGCGTCTTGAAGGTTGCCGCTGGAGATAAGGCCACATACTCCTGTTCCACACACCAGCGAAAGAAGGTGCGCAGCGAACAGAACATATTCGATCTGGCGGAATGACCCAACCCAGCCCGCAACCGAGCGTATACCGTCAGTTGCTTCTTGGTGAGAGTCTGCCAATTGTGGCCTGTCTCATCACACCATGAGAACAAGCGGACTAACTCTTGCTGATGCTTCATCCGCGTACCCGGCTGACGCCCGCCTAGCTCCAAATCGGCGAGCCATTCCTTAATAGCCGTGTCTAAGTCCATGAGT
>CAIXLU010000368.1 GCA_903920315.1 uncultured Oscillochloris sp. | reverse complement strand
TTCACGCTTTACGTTTTACGCTTTACGTTTCACGCTTCACGTTTAGGGACACAGATCTCTTTACATATCCCATCGCGAGTGACCTGTCACGCAGAGCGAAGCGCAGGCCGACGCCCAGCCGTAGGCTCCCCAGAGGCGACTTCAGTCGCCCACCTCATACACCCCGTTCACCCGTTCGCCGTTCGGAACCAGCCCCTCATAGCTGTTTTACCTGTTCTGAACGGGGTGAACGGGGCGAACGGGGTGAACGAGGTAGGGGCGAACGAGGTAGGGGCGCAGCAGCCCCGGATGAGTCAGGGGTGGGGATGCATCGGTGCTGCTGCGCCCTTACACATCCCCCCTCATTTCGGCATCACAGATCAAAGATGTGGATAAAGGCAGTAGCGCATAAGTAACATAGTCACGCTGAACGCAGCGAAGCGCCCCGGCAATGCCATTCGCACGGCACACCAGGGCTGGTGTACCGTCACGCGCCCGGCCCATTTAATGACGAAGGCCGCTGAAGCAGCATCAGGCAGGCTGCTTCAGCGGCCTTCGCCATTAATAGCCGAGGCGTTTACGCCTACGGCACGGGCGATCTGCGGACTTTGCACCACCCCTGCCCCCCCACAACCGCCCCTTCACGTTTTCGCAAACCTGATGTATGATTAAGGACGCCGCGCCGGGTTCAACTCCCGACGCAGCCACCTCTCCCAATGACAGGTTCGAGAAAGGCGTGCCTATCGTAGCACGTCATACGCGAAGGGAAAATGCACCATGTCCGGCGTCACCCCCAAAGAGACTTCTGGCCACACCACCCGACCGACGGCACCGCTCATACCCGGCCCCATTGAGGGTTCTGCGGTCGTCTTCATCGGCATGATCATCAGTTTCGCATTCTGGCTCATCGGTGCCCGCTGGACAATTGACGGCCTTGTCGTCATCTACAACTGGTTTCAGACCTTCTTCCATGCCTCAACCCTAGCCCCAATGCCACCTTCATGGGATACCTATGGGAAGCTCTTCGTCGTACCGATTGCTATCTCCCTGGTGGAATGGTTTGCGCCTTTTAAGCGCACGCATGGGGTGTGGTACTTCTCCAACACGCCGCACTGGCTAATATGGGGCGGGATTTTTCTGTTCGATTGGTACACGACCTTTATGGGGCTGAGTGTTGACCCTGGCGCAGATGCACCCACAATCATGCGCCAGATCGCTGCCAGCACCCTGCTTTCGGTTCTGCTTGCCGCCACCTTAACCATAGGGCCAGAGTGGATGGCACGAGGAATGATTGACCTCTTCAAGGCGGTTTTTGGCATCAAGCGAAAGTGAGGCAGTGATGGCGCTCCTGCACCTGTTGATCGTTCTCGCCCAGGCTGTACCGCAGCGGGACTTCTCTCTTGCCGACATCCCGTACGCGATCCTGGCCGTGGTGCTAATGATGGCGGTAGTCGGAGCGTCTACCTTCATCTGGGATCAGCGCGATCAGGAGCGCCGTCGCACGATGGACGGGGGGCAGACCACGATGCCCCGCCCCACCCCAGTCGTTAATGCGCCAGAGCCACTCGGTCAACGAAACCCCATCCCCGACCCCTCCCCCGAGCCACCGCCGCACCCGCAGCGCATCACGGCGGCAGAGCGACGGCATACCCTTATCGTCGGCAGCGAGGGCGACGGCAAAACCCAGACCCAGATCGCCTTCCTTGTCGGCGACATCCGTCGCGGCGAGCAGGTCGTCTGGGCCTCCACCAACCTCACCCTCTTCCATAGCCGCGACCAGCAAACTGACCTGCGCCCCCTCGCCCACCTCTTTGAGTACACCAGCGAGCGGCGAGAGATTATGGCCGTTCTTCAGTGGGCCGCAGCCGAGATTGACCGGCGCATGCCGATGTACAAGGCTGACACGCCCCACGGCGACCC
>CAIXLU010000367.1 GCA_903920315.1 uncultured Oscillochloris sp. | reverse complement strand
GGCGGCTCCCTGCTGCTCTGGGCCGACCGACGCTTCGGCCAGGGCGCACCCGCCGAGCGGCGCTGGCTGCGCCCCGGCGATGTACTCTTTTTGTACGGGATCATCTACTCGACGGGACGCTACTGGATTGAGGGGCTACGCACCGATAGCCTCTGCCTCAACGGCGTTGGCGGGGAGTGTGCTGGCTCAATCCGGGTGGCGCAGTTGATCAGCTTGGTTCTGATCGCCGCCTGTGCTGCGGCCATGGTGGTGAACCACCGCCGCCCGCTATCACCTGAGCCGACAACCGATGAACTGCGTCAGGATGGCGGGCAGACGCTACCGGGCTAGGGATAAAACACCCCCTCTCCCATTTTGGGAGAGGGGGCTGGGGGGTGAGGGCGGAAGTGACTCTACATCCCATTCAGGCTAATGATCGTGGGCGACTCGCCGCTATCTTCCTCAGGCTCCTCGACCGAGAGTGCCGCCACTCGGTCGCCGCTGTTGGGGTTGACGATGGTGACGCCCTGGGTGAGCCGACCAAGCTGCGAGATTTCGTTCGCCGAAGTCCGCATCATGATGCCAGCGGCAGTGACGACGGTGATCAGGTGGCGCTCATTAACAATCGCCGCACCGGCGACGCTGTCATCCGGGCGCAGTTTAATCGTAATCACGCCGCCGGTGGCGCGACCCTTGGTCGGGTACTCCTCTAGCCTGGTGCGCTTACCGAAGCCGCGTGCTGTCACGACCAGCAGGTCGTCGCCGGGGGTGACGAGATGCATGCCGATCACCAGATCGCCGTCAGTCAGGTTGATGCCGTTGACACCAGTGGCTGGTCGGCCCATAGGCCGAACGTCATCCTGCTTGAAGCGGATGGTCTGGCCCTGCACCGTGGTCATCAGCACATCCTCGTGGCCGTTGCTGACGTTGACCCAGCCGAGGACATCGCCTTCCTCAAGGCCGATGGCGATCAGGCCATTGGAGCGCACTTGGCTGTACTCCTCTAGCTTGGTGCGTTTGATCTTGCCGCGCTGGGTGGCCATCACCAAGTACTCGCCGTTGTAGTCGGGCACGGCTAGCATGGACGTAACCTGCTCGCCCGGATCCAGCGAGATCAAGTTGACCAGAGGCAGACCCTTGGCGGTACGCGAGCTATCGGGTACCTCGTGGGCCTTGAGCTGGTAAACCTTACCCTTGTCGGTGAAGAAGAGCAGGTTATCGAGGGAGCCACAGGTGAGCAGGTGGCGCACGAGATCCTGTTCGCGAGTAATCATACTCTTGATGCCGCGCCCACCACGGCGCTGGGTGCGATAGACATCAGCGGCCTGGCGCTTGATGTAGCCACGGTCGGTGAGGGTGATCAGCACCCGAATATCGGGGATAAGATCCTCGTCGCTAACTTCGCCGGTGGCGTCGGGAATGATCCGGGTGCGCCGCTCATCGCCGTACTTCTCTTTGATCCGGCGCAGGTCCTGCTGAATAATGCTCGTGACGCGGCGCGGATTGGCCAGAATATCCTCAAGCTCAGCGATCAGCTTGATTACCTCGGCGTACTCGTCCTCGATCTTCTTGCGCTCAAGGGCGGCCAGACGGCGCAACTGCATATCGAGAATGGCCTGAGACTGGATCTCGCTCAGGCTAAAGTTGCTGATCAGGCTATTGCGCGCAACCTCAACCGTGCGCGACTCGCGGATGGTGCGGATGATCGCGTCAATATTATCGAGAGCGATCTTCAGACCCTCCAGGATGTGGGCGCGGGCGCGGGCCTTGTCCAGTTCGTACTCCGTGCGGCGACGGATGACATTCTGGCGGTGGGCGACGTGTTCCTGGAGCATACGCTTGAGCGTCAGCACCTTCGGCTGGAGGCCGTTCTCAACTAGGGCCAGCATATTGATGCCGAAGGTGGTCTGCATCTGGGTATGCTTGTAGAGGGCGTTGAGTACCTTCTTAGGCTGCGCATCCTGCTTAAGCAGAATCACCAAACGCATCCCGGCGCGGTCGGACTCGTCGCGCACATCACGGATGCCCTCGATCTTCTTATCTTTGGCCAGTTCGGCCATGCGCTCCTGGAGGCGGGCCTTATTAACCTGATAGGGCAGTTCGGTGACGACAATATTGAAGGCACCGCGATTGGCCTCCTCAATATGGGCCTTGGCGCGCAGCGTGATCTGGCCGCGCCCGGTGCCGTAGGCAGCCACAATGCCGTCGGTGCCGAGGATGTTCCCAGCGGTGGGAAAATCGGGGCCGGGGATGATTATGTTCAGCTCCTCAACCGTGACCTCAGGGTTATCAATCAGGTGAATGATCGCATCGCACAGTTCGCCGAGGTTGTGCGGCGGAATGTTAGTCGCCATACCGACCGCGATACCGGCAGCACCGTTGAGCAGTAGGTTGGGCAGCATACCGGGCAGCACCGACGGCTCGCGGTAGGAGCCATCGAAGTTATCGCGGAAGTCTACGGTGTTCTTTTCGATGTCAAAAAGCAATTCTTCCGCTATTGTTGACAATCTTGCTTCAGTATATCGCATGGCAGCCGGCGGATCGCCATCCACGCTGCCAAAATTCCCTTGCCCGTCAATCAGCGGGTAGCGCATGTTCCAGGGCTGAGCCAGGCGGGCCAGGGCGTCGTACACCGACTGGTCGCCGTGGGGGTGCATCTTGCCCAGCACATCGCCGACGATGCGGGCACTCTTTTTGTAGGCGGTGTTAGCGCGGAAGCCCATGTCCCACATGCCGTAGAGGATGCGCCGCTGCACCGGCTTTAGGCCGTCGCGGGCGTCGGGGAGGGCACGCGAGACGATCACGCTCATCGCATAACTGAGGTAGGCGGTACGCATCTCGGTGGTGATGCTGACCGGCCTGACAATTCCAATTTCCATACCATGTCTCCTGGTTTCGCAGAGAAAGTGTCACGTAGGGGCGCATCGCGATGCGCCCCTACGTTGCTGTGTTATTCCGCTTCGTAAAGCGTTAAATGCTCCCTGTATTATACCTTATTTAGGGTGTTTCTGCAAGGAAATTACGAACGTATGTTTGTTGATGTGGCATCAAAAAGAGGGTCGGCGGGAGGGCGAATCCCTCCCACCGACCCTCTTTTTTTTCTACAGGCCGCGCACCCCCACCGGCCCGAAATCGAGAAAATCGCAGGCGGTGAGCTGATAAGAAACGCCGTCAACGGTCTCGTTGACGGCGTGGTCATGATCCTGGCGACGATGGAGGTGGCCGTAGAGACATGCCCGCGCACCAGCGGCGGCAATGCGGCGGGCGAACTCGCTGGGCTGACGGTTCAAAAAGGGCGGGTAGTGGATCATCACGATGATGGGAAGCCGACTGGCGGCCAGTTGCCCGGCGTGATCCAGGGCACGGTCGAGCATGTTCAGTTCGCGCTGATAGATCTGCTCATCGGTAGACACCGCGTAGCCGGGGGTATCGGGCGTGATCCAGCAGCGCGTGCCGCACACCACCGCCTCACCAATATCCAGGGCGTCGGCGCTAAGCAGGCTGATCGAGGGAGGCAAGTGAGGCCGGATGGGATTGACCCGGCGCGAACACCAGTAATCGTGGTTGCCCCGGATCATCACCTTACGGCCAGGGAGGGCATCAATCCAGCGTAGATCCACCAGGGCGTCCGAAAATTTCATCGCCCAGGAAATATCGCCAGCAATCAACACCCAATCGTCGGGAGCCACGCGCTCACGCCAGCGTCGGGCGATGCGATCCGGGTGATCCCTCCAATGCGACCCGAAGATGTCCATCGGCTTAGGCTGCGCAAAGGAGAGGTGCAAATCGGAGATAGTCCAAATCATCGTGTGCTGTGTGCTATGTGAGAGGTAAGAAGTATTCGGCTGCATGATAGCAGGCAGGGGCAAGGGGCGCAATACGATCACCTTGCTACTTCAACCCGCCCCTCTTCCCGGTGCAGGATAAGGCCAGTTAGTCGCACACCGGCGAGTTCGTTCGGCTCAAGTTTATGCAGTCCTCCGCCATACACGCGCCCGCCCGCAATCAGCGATTCCGGTGTGATGCTATTCAGCACCCGCAGCAGGTCGGCGTGCAGCGATGGAGAATCCTGAAGCGCATGAGCTAGGATTGGCTTTGGGTACAACATCAGATAGACGTTCGGCACAACTGCTCGTGAGCGGTTCAAGATGAACCGAAACGGCTCCCCGTGCTTACGTTCTTTGCGCCCCATATAGCACTCCTAAATCATTTGTTGATTTTCTCATTTTTCAGGAAAATACATGGATAGATCCGCGAACGTAAACACCTTATTTTTAATATGTTCAAACGCTGCTTTGATGTCCGCAAAGGTTCGCAGCGAACGAAAGTGTTCACGGACATATTGTTTCCCCATCTGCCACACAT
>CAIXLU010000366.1 GCA_903920315.1 uncultured Oscillochloris sp. | reverse complement strand
GTGAGTCACGCGGTCGGCATCAACAGTACGCGCACCGAGGGTCGCGAGCATGGCGACCACGGTGCTTTTGCCGCAGGCGATCCCGCCGGTGAGTCCAATAAGGTAGGGTTTTGTCATAGTGATGAAGGATGAAGGATGAAGGGTGAAGGATGAAGGGTGAAGGATGAAGGGTGAAGGGTGAAGGGTGAAGGGTGAAAGTTCGGCATCCTTCATCCTTCATCCCTCATCCTTCAAGATCGACATACTCCTGCTTCACCAGATCGTTTTCAGACAGGCCACAGATGGCGATCAGCTCGCCGATCAGTACGGCGCGCTGATCGGCATCGCGGCGGCTCCAGGTGCGGCTCTTAATCTCCATGTAGGGTTCGGCGCGTGGATCGTGCCCGATACTGTCAAAGTTCACCGCAAAATCGTGATCCTTGTAGATAATCCTCCAGCGCCGACGGCGTTTCTCACGCTCAACCACACGGTCGGGCTGGAAGTACTCGCGGTAGAAGCGCACGGTATGATCGGCAGGAGCGGTGTAGCGCGCCCGCGAGAGAACGATTGCCGAGGAGTAGTCGCCACGACCGCCCTCAGCAATCAGGGTAATGGTGTACTTGGGCTCGATGCGGGCACCTGGGTCGGTGCGGTGATCTTCGCGGATGCGGATGCGCTCACCGTTCGCAAAGAGGAAATAGGTGTCGTACTGGGTACGCTCACTGGCCTTGGTAATCTGCACATCGGGGTTACTGAGCAGCCGAGCGATGGCAGATTCGGCGCTGGCATCGAGGTGAGCCTTAACCTGAATCTCAAAAATTTCATCTTGCTGAACGCCGCCGATGGCCAGGATCTTGGCCAACAGGTTACGCTCACGGTTGACCAGAAATGTGTTGATCCGCTCGGCGATAACCTGCGAGCGGCGCAAGATGTCGGCCTCATCCAGACTGAGCAAGCGGTGGTCGCGCACCAGGAGTCGCCCATCAACCAGCACATCGCGCACATCGGCGGCGCGGGCGCTATAAACGAGGTGCGAGTAAATCGCGTCGGGGCTATAGGTGTAACGCGGCGCACTGTGCAATCGTCCCAGCCCCACCACAACCAGATCGGCGTGCTTGCCAACCTCCAGCGAGCCAACGAGGTGGTCGAGATGCACGGCGCGGGCACCCCAGCAGGTTGCCAGGGCAAACGCCTCACGAGCCGGGACGGCGGTGGGGTCGCCGGACATCCCTTTGGGCAGCAGAGCAGCCAACTGGATCTCGGTGAACATGTCTTGATCATCGTTCGAGGCTGGACCATCGGTACCCAGGCCCACTTTCAGTCCAGAGTCGATCATGCGTTTATAGGGGGCCACGCCGCTCGCCAGTTTGAGATTGCTGGTGGGGCAGGGTACCACGCCGGTGCCGGTCTCACGCAGCAAACGCATATCGTCCTCAGTCGCGTGGACACAATGGGCAGCGATGCACGGCCCATCGAAGGCACCCACGCGCTTCGCGTAGCGGATGGGCGTCACCTCACGCTGGGCGATGCTCTCATCAACCTCGCGGGCCGTCTCGGAGAGGTGCGTCACCAGGGGCACGCCATACTCGGCGCAAAGGGCGGCAGCCTCGCGGTAGATCTGATCGGTACAGGTGTAAGGGGCGTGCGGAGCGACCGTGGGCACAATCCGCTCGTGGCCGTGCCACTGTTCCAGGAAGCGTCGCGAGCGCTCCAGACCCTCATCGAACGAGGGGGCATCGGGCGTCGGCAGGCGCATCACCGTCTGCCCGCAGATCGCACGCATGCCGGACTCGTCGGCCCCACGGGCCACCTGCTCCTCAAAATAGTACATATCAACAAAGGTCGTCGTCCCGCCGCGCAGCATCTCGGCGCAAGAGAGCAAGGTGCCCGTATAGACAAACTCGGCGTCAACAAACTGGCTCTCGACGGGAAACATGTAGCCGAAAAGCCAAACATCGAGCTGTTGGTCGGCGACCATGCCACGCAGCAAGCTCATCGGCACATGGGCGTGGCCATTGATCAGGCCAGGGATGACCGCGCACCCGGCGCAGTCAATCACCTGAGCGGCGACATAGCGCCCGGCAAGGGCGGCGCTCGGGCCGAGGGCGACGATCTCACGACCGCGCACGGCCACCGCGCCATTCGGGATAATCGTCCAGGCAGGATCCATCGTCACCACAGTGCCGCCGACGAGCAGCAGATCGATCTCTTCGGGCATGGTATCCCCTATCTGTAAGACAAGATTTCAGATTGCAAATTTACCGCAACAGGAGGAGCTACATATGCCCAGACGGTCACGTACCTGCGAACCTTGTCTAGGAGCTTTATTGTACCAGACAGAAAGTAAGAAATAGAGGGCCAAGGTAAGGTTGTTGTACGTCACGCGCCTGGGGCGTGGACAAATGTGGTATGTGAGTTGACACGGTTGTCTGCCATGGCGATAATCCTATTGAGCCAGCCGTCGGTTTCTCCTCGTGTGTCGGTTTGAGAGCCCCGTCATGCTACCAGGAAAACCGGGTTCGCTCAAAAAGTCTTTACACTTCATTTGTCAACTCCCAAAAAAACTACCCTTGAAAGCCCGAGTCCTCTCCGCTTGCGGGGGGGACAACGCATTGTCTTCTCCTCGCAAGTGGAGGACTAGGGGGTAGGGCGTGTCAGAGTGTCACGTAAAGTCGGCCTCTCTGAAACCTTGTCTAATCCCAAGAGGAACCTCGTGCAACCACAGATGAATTCCGGCCCACGCCAGCCAGGTGCCCCGCGTGGCTCCCTCGGGCGTGCCATCGGCTACCTCGACAAACACCGCCGCAACGTGGCGATTACCTACGGTGCCCTTATGGCGGCCACCCTAACCCAGATGGCTGTGCCGCAACTGGTACAGAACATGATTGACGCGGCATCCACGAGCTTTGTCCCTGGGGCCAATCTGGCACATGCCGAGTCGCTGCTGATTAACGCCGCCCTGCTGATCATCGCCTTTGCGGTTATGCGCGGCGTCTTCTCGTTTGTCCAGGCATTTATGTCCGAGAAGACTTCGCAGGATGTGGCTTTTGATATGCGCAATGCGATTTTCTCAAAGATCCAGCGGCTCTCATTTAGCTACTACGACCAGACCCAGACCGGGCAACTTATGATCCGCGCCACCGATGATGTTGAGCGGCTGCGCACGTTTGTGGCTCAGGGACTCGTGCTGACCGCCCAGTCTTTTATGCTGCTGATTGGCACCCTGCTGGTTCTGGCCTTCACCAACTGGCAACTGACTCTGGTGGTGCTGCCGCTGCTGCCGATTTCTATGGGCCTGTTTATGGGCTTCGGCAAAATCAGCCGACCGCTCTTTATGACCGTTCAGGTGCGGCTTTCCGCCCTGAACACGGTGCTTCAGGAGAATCTGGCCGGGATCAAGGTGGTCAAGGCGTTTGCCCGCGAACCCTACGAGAAGGGAAGATTCGACACCACAGCCACCGATCTTATGGCCCAGCAGTTGCGGATCAACCGAATTTTCTCCCTCCTTTTTCCGGTCATCTTCTTGGTAGCTCAGATCGGACAGGCCGCCATCCTCTACTTTGGCGGCGCGCAAATCCTGGGTGGCACCCTGAACTTGGGCGAGTACCAGAAATTTAGCCTCTACTTGGTCTACATCTTTTTCCCGCTCGGCCAACTTGGCTTCATCGTCGCGATGATGGCCCAGGCCGCCGCGTCAGCCGGACGGATCTTCGAGGTTCTCGACGCCACAAACGAGATCAGCGACAAGCCCGACGCCCAGATCTTGCCCGCGATCACTGGCCGGGTTGAGTTTCGCGGCGTCACTTTTCGCTACTTCGGCAGTAGCGACCCGGTGCTGAGGAACGTGAGTTTTGTGGCCGAGCCGGGTCAGACCATCGCGCTGCTGGGGGCGACAGGCAGCGGCAAGACCACGATCATCAACCTGCTGCCACGCTTCTACGACGCAGCCGATGGCGCGATCCTGATTGACGGCCACGATGTGCGTGATGTCAGTATTGATAGTTTGCGCTCGCAGATCGGCATTGTGCTGCAGGAAACAAACCTGTTCAGCGGCACTATCCGCGACAACATCGCCTTTGGTCGGTCGGATGCCAGCGATGAACAGGTTATCGCAGCGGCCCAGGCCGCCTCGGCCCACGATTTTATTCTGGGATTCCCCGACGGCTACAATACCAAAGTCGGCGAGCGCGGGGCCACGCTCTCCGGTGGCCAGAAGCAGCGCATCGCTATCGCCCGCGCCCTGCTGCTCAGCCCGCGCCTGCTCATCCTCGACGATAGCACCAGCAGCGTGGATCTCCAGACCGAGTACCATATCCAGCAGGCACTTGATCGTCTGATGAAGGGGCGCACCAGCTTTGTGATCGCCCAGCGTATCAGCACCGTGCTGAACGCGGATCAGATCCTGGTCCTCGACAAGGGCCAGATTGTGGCTCGTGGCACCCACGAGGAACTGCTGGAGGATAGCCCGATCTACGCCGAGATCTACCACTCGCAGCTTATCGGCGACATAACGATCTCGTAGGAGCACAGCAGCATCTATAGCAATCCTCTCGGGGTTGTTGCGTGGAGTCAAGGCTTTAGACATGGTTCAATCCAGCTTTACAGTTTGGGCTGCGCGTAGTGCGGGCTTCCAGCCCGCCAGATGCGCGTTGGCAGGCTAGAAGCCTGCACTACGAACGGTAAACCTGAAACCTGGCACCTGAACCTTGTCTTGGACGCCTAAAGGCTCGACTCCTTTTCATAACCCGTTTAGGATTACTATATGTCATGTCATGCTGAGCGAAGCGAAGCATCTATCCCGGCCTCCTGACAGACCCTTCGCTTCGCTCAGGGTGACATGGGTTTTGGATCTGAGTCACCGCGTTACTTCTGCGGTATTGCGAAATAAGACAAGGACACCCCTATGATGATGGGACATGGCGGCCCTGGCCGCATGCTCAATACCGAGACCGAAAAGCCCAAAAACGCGGTCGCAACCTTGGCCCGCTTCTGGCACTACTTCCGGCCCTACTGGTACGCCGTGGCCCTCACGGTCTTCCTGACCATTGCCAGCGTGGTGATGCAGGTGGCCTCGCCTAATCTGATTGGCCAGGCGGTAGACTGCTATCTGGTGCCGCAGGCGGGAGCCTGCTGGTACACCGTTCTGCCGCCTAGTGCCGATATCGCGGCGCGGCTGCGTGGCCTGGGCGGATTGGTGGGCCTGCTGGTGGGCCTGTTTGTGGGCGGATCGTTCCTCCAGGGTTTCGCTTTTTACTGCATGAACTGGTCGGGCCAGTACGCTCTGCGGGCCATTCGCGAGGATACCTTCGACCAGATTCACCGGCTCTCCCTCGGTTACTACAGCCGCAACGAGGCCGGCAATGTCATGAGCCGAATCACTAGCGATACCGATACGATCCAGCAGGCGATTGGTTTTGCCCTGCTGAACGTGGTCAGCGGCTCCCTCCAAATCGTCCTGACCATGGCCGTGATGCTCCAGCTCAACGTGACTTACGCCCTCCTCAGTCTGAGCGTGGTGCCGCTGATGGCCCTGGCCACCTTCTACTTCTCAAACCAGGCCCGCAAAGCGTTTCGAGCCAGCCGTCTCCAGATGGGCAGCGTGAATGCGGGCCTCCAGGAGAGCATCGCCGGGGTCCGTGAGGTGCAGGCGTTCAACCGCGAAGATGAGAGCATTGAGCAATTTCGGCGCACCAACGCGGCCAACCGCGACGCCAACGTGCGTGCGGCCAGCTTCACCAGCGCCCTCAACCCGGTGCTGGAGGCGCTCGGCTATGTGGCCATCGCGATTGTGGTAGTGGTAGGATCTCTGAGCGCCATGCGCGGCCAGCCAATCCTGGGCGGCACCGTCATTTCGCTGGGGACGATTTTTGCTTTCGTGCAATACGTCCAGCGTTTCAACCAGCCCATCCAACAGATTGCCGTCCTCTGGACGAATATCCAAAGCGCGATCGCCGGGGGAGAACGCATCTTTGGACTACTAGATGAAAAACCCGAGCTGCTGGACTGTCCGAATGCCCAAACTCTACCGCCCATCGCAGGCCGCGTCACCTTCGAGGGCGTCACCGCCGAGTATACGCGGGGCCAGCCGGTGCTGCGCGGAGTCAGTTTCACGGCTGAACCGGGCCAGACCGTGGCCATTGTTGGGCCAACCGGGGCGGGCAAAACCACAATCATCAACCTGATCCCGCGCTTCTACGACGTAAGCGCCGGGCGGGTGCTGATTGACGGCGCGGACGTACGTGACGTGACGGCGGCCAGCCTGCGCCGCCAGATCGGCATCGTCCTCCAGGACTCGTTCCTGTTTTCGGACACGGTCATGAACAATATCCGCTACGGTCGGCTTGACGCCACCGACGCGGAGGTGATCGCGGCGGCCACATTAGCCTCCGCCGACACCTTCATCGAGCGGCTGCCGCAGGGCTACCAGACCGTGCTAGGCGAGCGGGGCGGCGGACTGAGTCAGGGCCAGCGCCAACTGATCTCTATTGCCCGTGCGGCCCTGGCCAACCCGCGCATCCTCATTCTCGACGAGGCCACCAGCAGCGTGGACACCCGCACCGAGCGGCTGATCCAGCGGGCCTTTGACCAATTGCTCGAAGGTCGCACCAGTTTTGTGATCGCCCATCGCCTGAGTACCATCCGCAACGCCGACCACGTCCTCATGGTCAAGGACGGACAGATCGTCGAGCGCGGCACGCACCCCGAGCTGCTGGCCCGTCAGGGAGCCTACTACGACCTCTACATGAGCCAGTTCCGGCGTGAGGAAGAGCCGACCAGTGGCGAGGCATCGCCGTTGGTGGCGGGATCGTGAAAATAGCCACTACCGCAAAAGGTACGCGGCCATCCCCGCCGCCCGGCCCGTAAACGGGCGGGCTAGAT
>CAIXLU010000365.1 GCA_903920315.1 uncultured Oscillochloris sp. | reverse complement strand
GTTGTATCGCCCGAAACACTCGCGCCGTTCGGGTCAAACAGCGTGTTGAAGGGCAGACCACTCACGGCCACGGCCATCTCCGTGCCGATCCAGGGCATAATGTCGGTCTTGACATCAACTCCCATGAGATCCATGAGTTGCTTGTTGGTGTCCGTGCTATTCTGGTAGTCCAAGGTCTCGGGGAACGCCTTGCGCAGCCGATCAATATTTGGCAGATCGCTCAGGTTCGGCGTGATCGCGGCATAGATCTGTGTGTCGCCTGCAAGCAACTGCGGGATGCTGTTGGGGCGGCTACTAAGTGCCCGCCATGCCATAACACCGCCGACAGCGATAATGATGATCAGGACAATCGCTACCCCCCCGATGATCAGGGGCAGGTTGCGGCGACCCCCGCCTGGAGCCGGTGTGTCGGATGGGAACGGACTGGCAGGTGGTAGTTGCATCTTCGATCTCCTCTCTTACGTGATTGGACACAGTGCGTACGTCCTCATTATACGATCTCGGATGCAAATTGGTAGGGGATCTGCCACGAACTTTATTCCTACTTGACAATTTCGGGCGACTTTGTTATTATCATTGCGGCACACGAACAATTTAGCGCATGACTCACCCAGAGCGGTGGGGGGATAGGCCCGACAATACCGCGCCACCATAACGTACGCCCTCATCGCACACCGGTGGGGGCGTTTTTCGCGCCCGCGACAGATACACATTAAGGAGTAACTTGATGTCCGACGTGCAATTCACTGGCTTCGAGACCCTCGCCCTCCACGGGGGCCAAGTCCCCGACCCGACCACCGGTGCCCGTGCGGTGCCGATCTACGCGACAACCTCGTATCAGTTTAAGGACACCGAGCACGCGGCGCGGCTCTTCGGCCTTCAGGAGTTCGGGAATATCTACACCCGAATTATGAACCCGACGACGGATGTCTTCGAGCAGCGCATTGCGGCCCTGGAGGGTGGCGTGGCGGCCCTGGGAGTTGCCTCGGGTCAGGCCGCCGAGACTCTCTCGATCCTGAATATTGCCGGCACGGGCGATAACATCGTGGCCTCCACCGATCTCTACGGCGGCACCTATAACCTGTTCCGCCACACCCTGCCCAAGCTCGGCATCACCACGCGATTTGTGGACGCCCGCGACTACGACGGCTTTGCGGCGGCGATTGACGTCAACACCAAGGCGTTCTTCCTGGAGTTGGTGGGCAATCCGCGCCTCGATATTCTCGACCTAGAGCGGATTGCGGCCATTGCCCACGCCCAGGGCGTGCCGGTGATTGTTGATGCCACCACGGTAACGCCCTATCTCTGGCAGCCGCTCAAGTACGGCGCAGATATTGTCGTTCACTCGGCCACCAAGTACATCGGTGGTCACGGCACCAGCATCGGCGGCGTGGTGGTGGATGGCGGCACGTTCGACTGGACACAGGGCCGCTTCCCTGGACTCACCGAGCCTGATGAGTCGTACCACGGGCTGGTCTACACGCAGGCGTTCGGCAACTTGGCCTTCATCCTCAAGCTGCGCGTGCAGGGTCTGCGCGACATCGGTGCTGCCTTGAGTCCCTTCAACTCGTTCCTGTTCCTCCAGGGTCTTGAGACACTGCCCCTGCGCATGGAGCGCCACAGCAGCAACGCCCTAGCCGTGGCCAACTATCTCAGCGCGCACAGCAATGTCGCTTGGGTGAACTACCCTGGCCTGCCCAGCCATCCCAGCTACGAACTTGCCAAAAAGTATCTGCCCAAGGGACAGAGCGGCATCCTTGGCTTTGGAGTTAAGGGGGGCCGTGAGGCCGGGAAGACGTTCATCAATAGCCTGAAGCTCTTCTCGCACCTGGCGAACATTGGCGACGCCAAGAGCCTGGCCATTCACCCGGCTTCCACCACGCACAGCCAACTCACCCCCGAGGAGCAGCAGCTCACCGGCGTCACCGATGACTACGTCCGACTCTCGATAGGCATCGAGACGATCAGTGATATTATTGCGGACTTGGAGCAGGCGTTAAGCCGCGTATAACGGAAAGGGGCGTGGGATTTGCGCGGATCGCCAATCCTGCCACTTCGCCCCTACGCCCAGTGACCATGACCGCATACCAATGTGAACCCGAACCCGGCGTCGGCATTGTCCGACGCCAGCAGATGACATGGGCCGCCCCGCTGCACCTGGAGGGGGGCGGCTCCTTTGCGCCTGTTACCCTGGCCTACGAGACATATGGCCGTCTTAATGCCACCGCCAGCAACGCCATCCTGCTGCTCCACGCGCTGTCGGGCGACGCTCACGCCGCCGGGTATCATAGCTCCACCGACCGCAAACCGGGCTGGTGGGACGTGATGGTCGGCCCTGGTCGAGCCTTCGACACCGAGCGTTACTTCGTGATCTGTTCAAACGTCCTCGGCGGCTGCCAGGGTTCTACAGGCCCATCCTCGCGTGATCCGGCCACAAGTGCGCCGATCCGTCCCTACGGGGCGCGTTTCCCGGTGATCACCATCGGCGATATGGTGCGCGCCCAGGCACGTCTGCTCGACGCCCTCGGTATTGAGCAACTGCTCGCGGTCGCCGGTGGCTCAATGGGCGGATTTCAGGCGCTTGAATGGGCCACCGCTATGCCAGAACGGGTGTGCGGGGTAATCCTCCTGGCCACCAGCGCCCGCTCGGCCACCCAGACAATTGCCTGGAATAGCATCGCTCGTCAGGCAATTATGCGTGACCCGCGCTGGCGCGGCGGTGACTACTACGGACACGAGCCTCCCATCAACGGCATGGCGGTGGCGCGCATGATCGGCCATATCACCTACCTCAACGAAGCTTCCCTGGAAGATCGTTTTGGCCGACGGCTCCAAACCGGCGATTCGCCCGCATTTGTCCTTGGCCCCGAGTTTACCGTCGAGAGCTACCTTGATCATCAGGGCGACATCTTCAACGCCCGCTTCGATGCCAATTCCTACCTCTACATCACAAAGGCGATGGATTATTGGGATCTGCCAGGGCGCTATGGCTCGCTGGACGCAGCCATGGCCCGCACCCATGCCGATTTCCTGTTGCTCTCCTTTGATAGCGATTGGCTCTACCCCACCGCCGAGTCAGCAGCCATCGCCGCCTCCCTACGGCGTGTTGGCCGTTACGTCGAGCATGTTGATCTGCACTCCGATGCGGGACACGACGCCTTCCTGCTCGATCACGTCGCCCAAGAGCCGATCATCACAAATTTTCTGGCCCGACAGTAGAACCAACAGGCGCTCTCATCGCTCCCCCTGTGGGTTGACGACCAGCCCAAGAGCACCCGCAGGTGCTGACCTTCGTCGCGCAGATTGCACCATCAGGTTCAGTCTGAGAGAAGGGCTACCCAGCGTGAAGTAACGGTCGGTCGCCAGCACCACCGTCGCTCATGCCGCCACCGCACGAGTTGGAGGCAAAGCCACCTCCTCCCTGGAAGCGCGCCTGGAATGTGCGCCGCCAGCGCGAACTGGCCAGTGCAAGATTTTCCGTCACACCCCCGATCTCCAGGGCATGAGCAACGTCCTCAGGAACCCGGTCGCCCGGCGACTGAAGTCGCGGGCTACATCTACGACGCCCGCCT
>CAIXLU010000364.1 GCA_903920315.1 uncultured Oscillochloris sp. | reverse complement strand
TCACCAGCGGCGTAGTCTCGCTTGTGGTCGAGGGGCGGCTCGATCACAAAGGGGCGCGGCACATCCTGGAGGTCGTGGAGCCGCCCGGCACCGGGCGGGCGTGGCGTCTCGAAGACCCAGCGGTAGGGACAGATCATCCCGGCCTTGCATTGGTCGGAGTGGCCCCAGCACGCGGAGGGACATGCGGCGCGTTGGAAGGCGTAGCCGAAGCCGCCGCGCAGCAGCGCGCCCTTGTAGGGCGGGAGGGTGGTTGGTTCAAGAAGACGGTAGGTGACGCGGGCACGCAGGATACTGAGCGTGGGAAGGGTTAGAGCAGGAGAAACGACAGGGGACGTATCAGTCATGCCAACTCCTTCAGCAGCGAAGAAAGACGTGACCTCGCTGGTACAGACGGATGAAATCTGCACGCTATATGTGCCAAGTATAGCATGCAACTACTCGTTGTGGCATACTTCGTTGATGACAAAAGCATGAGTATTTGAATTTACATGTCTGCTCTCGGAGGTCGGGGGGTGAGCGGCACGGTGTGAACCGTGACAACTGACCGTCCGATGCGGGGCGCAATCCCCAGCCTTCCGTGAACAGGAGAAATGTACGTTTCCCACGATAGCGACTGGCCCTCAATCCGTGAAGCAGGAACGAACGCAGGCTCGCGCCGAGTCCCACGGCGTCACGCCTACACGCAGATGCATAGGGGGAGGAGACGAACAGATGTCTGTCCCATCATTATCGGGCCTGTACAAACGTCGCTGTTACCAGCCACCACAGCCCGGCCCGGCGTCTGGCCGAACTGGGACGGGTATCTGAGGCGGGGGCGCTCACGCCAGCGCAGGTGGCCGAGCGAGATACGCTCCTCACACGAATCGCGGGTGGTGGGGAGGGGAATGGGTACCGATGATGGCACGGGTGGGAGAACGTGCTAATGCCGATCTTATCGGCACAGTGATATTATCGGACGAGTTATGGTCGGGTTATTGGGGCGAACTCGACCGATAACACGTGTGTTCTGGGAAAAACTGGAGAGAAAATCGACCTTTTCGGATGAGTTCGCCCGTGCGGGTGCGTTGACTGCCACTCCTGCCCTTCCTGTCCATCCCCTGGAGGATGTAGAATTGCACGTGGCAATCGAGTCACGTATGATGATGCATCATCACGAGGCATCCGTACCAGGTGTGTCATGTCCCCTCCTGTCGATATCGAGATCAGCATCCGCCGCCAGCAAGACGGCAGCTATACGGCGGACCTGCGCATGCAGATGCCGGAGAGCGCGGCTGTGGTCGATCTGGCAGCACAGGTGCCGGTGTTTCTCAATAGCCAGGCGCTGCGGGAAGTGCGTCTCGATACCGACATGTATGGGGCACGACTCGCGACAATGCTCTTTGCGGACGAGGAATTGTGCCATGCGTGGTCGCAGGCATGTGGCTATGCGGATGGCCATGCATCGCCCCTGCGGGTGCGCCTCCATCTGGATCGGAGTGCGGCCACGCTCCACTCCCTTTGCTGGGAGATGCTCCACGATCTTACGACGAAGGAACCGCTGGCACTCAGTGAGCGGACGATCTTCTCGCGCATGATCGCGAGTTCCGATCTCACCCCGGTGATCATCCCCTCCCGCCCGGAGTTGCGCGCACTCATTGTTGTATCCAACCCGCACGACCTGCCTGACTATGGCCTCACCTCGGTTGACGTGAGGGGGGAAGTTGCGCGCACGGTTCAGGCACTCGGCTCGATTCCCACCACGATTGTCGGCGATCACCCAGATGCGGTCGCGCAGCGAGCCACGCTGCCGACGATCATTGAGCATCTGCGCGATGCGCCGCATATCCTTTACCTGGTCTGCCATGGGACACTGGTCGGCGGCATACCGTATCTCTGGCTGGAGCAGCGTGATGGTGCGAGCGACCGGGTGCCGGGCAGCGAACTGGTGACACGCATGCGGGGGATGATCCACCGCCCCTTACTCGTCGCACTGGCCTCGTGCGCGAGCGCGGGGGAAGGCAACGCGGATGCCCTTGCCGCCCTGGGGCCGCAGCTCGCACGGGCCGGGGTGGCAGCGGTCCTCGCAATGCAAGGGAAGATTCCTGTCGCTACGATTGAACACCTGATGCCCACCTTCTTCCGTGAGCTGTGCCGCGATGGCCTGGTGGATCGAGCATTGGCGGCGGCACGTGTAGCGGTGCGCGGTGACCCCGCATGGTGGATGCCGGTGCTGTTTCTCCAAGCGCGCGATGGGCGACTGTGGAGCGATGTACTGACACCTGCTGACCTGCGCAGAGCCCGCGATGAGCTTGGCACCTACCTCGTACGCGCCCTGGCCGCCCATAAATCCTGGCTGGAGGATGCGCTGCCGCGCATGCCGAAGACACCCACGCAGCCGTATCGCTCCTTGTTCGCCTTTGGCGTCGAGGACGCCGCACTCTTTTTTGGGCGTGATTCCGTCCTGCATACCGTCGCCGAGCGCGTGATGACCAGCCGACTCCTCGTGCTGCACGCACGGAGCGGTGCCGGTAAGAGTTCACTGCTCAATGCGGGGCTGATTCCGTATTTGTTCAACCGAAGCTGGCTGCCCATCATCATCCGAACCGGCCGCGATCCGCTTGGTGCGGTGAAGGCCGTCCTCTCTCGCCCCTCGGTGGGGCCGTGGCCCGCCGTGCTCACGACGATCCCGTTCTCCGACCTGCTCGGTCTGATCTGTCAGCAGGGGAGTCGCTCACAGCAACCGCTCGTGGTGATCTTTGACCAGTTTGAGGAGCTGTTCACGCTCCAACCTGATCCTGACGTGCGTGCGCGTTTTGCGACCGATCTCGCAATCTGTCTTGCTGACATCGATCTGCCCGTGCATATCGTTTTGAGCCTACGGGGTGATTATCTCACCGACCTCGACAGCCTCGCGGTTTATGTTCCGAGTATCCTCGACAACCGGTATCTGCTCGCACCAATGGGTCGCAGTGATGCGGAAGCGGCAATCACGCAGCCGCTGTCCATGATGCGTCCGTCCCGCAGCTACGACCCCGCCCTGCTCTGTGAGGTGCTCGATGATCTGGAGGGAATGGGGATGGAGCTACCGCACCTCCAGATCATCTGTACGCGGCTCTCTGCGGGGCTGCGCCCCGAGGAGAGTCTGATCACCCAGAAACACTATCAGCGCCTGGGCGGGGCTCCCGGCATCCTGGGCGGCTATCTGCGACAGGAAGTGGAGGCGCTTGGCCGCGATGCCGGACTGGCACGAGCCATACTCATCGTGCTGGTCGCCCCCGATCAGACCCGTCAGAAGCTCGATGCGGACTCATTGCGTGAACAGATGACCCAACGCAGTGATCTCGATCATGTGAACTCTCTCTTGGGTACGCTCGTCACGATCCGACTGCTGCACCAGGAGACCCACGAGGGGGTCATGCGCTATGAACTGGCCCACGACTATCTGATTGGCGAGGTACGGGCCTGGGTGACGCCCGAGGATCTGGCCGCACGGCAGGCTCGCGATGCCCTTCGTCGGGCGCTGGCCGATTGGCGTGAGCAGCATGGGGTGATGCACCTCCAGACGCTGGTGTTGGTGCATGCGCACCGTGAGTACCTCACGGGTCTCACCGCAGAGGAGTGTGAGTTGCTCCTCCGCTCGGCGGTCGCCCATCACTACGCGATTGAGGTCTGGGCACATGCGGCCCATCGCGGTGGTAGTGACATCTGGCCGGTTCTTCATCCGCTGCTGAACTCGCCCGACCACGCCGTTCGCGCAAGCGTCGTGGCCATGCTCGGCGTCCTTGGCGCAGAGGCGATTCCGTACCTACGTGCGGCGCTCCGCGACCCCATCGCGTCTGTGCGTGTTCAGGCCATCCGTGCGCTGTCGCGTATGATAGACCCCGCAGCGACCACGGCCCTCTCGTGTGGCCTGTGGTATGAGGTTCGCATCCCACCGCTCGACACGATGCCAGCCTTCTACATTGACCGCTATCCCGTCACCAACGACGACTACGCGGTCTTTCTCGCTGATCGACCAGACTACCCGCCGCCCGACGACTGGGAGTCGGGCAAACCCTCGCCCCCTCTCGCCACCCACCCGGTGGTGGGGGTGAGCTGGCATGAGGCCGTTGCCTTTGCCGCATGGGCGGGCAAGCGACTCCCAACCGTCAGCGAGTGGCAACGGACGGCGGGCTGGCCTGAACGACGGTATCCCTGGGGCGAGCATTTTCTTGGGGGTGTGAGTAATACCCGTGAGGCCAATCGTGGGGCCACGAGCCCAGTCGGCGTCTATTCGCCTGCGGGGGATAGCCCGTATGGCGTGGCGGATATGGCGGGAAATAGCTGGGAGTGGCTGGCTGACCCGGCAGGCCCCGAGGATTGCTACCGCACGCTGCGTGGCGGCGGATGGCGCTATAGTGCCGACTTTGCATGCAGTGATTTCGATGGATTCTGGCAGGCTCCCGACCAACGCCAGTCAAACATTGGGTTTCGCCTTTGTTTCCACATCGCGCAGGAGGAACAAACTCATGACGAATCATGACTCGCTCTCATCACCCGTCGTCGTTGTTGATGCACAGGTTGAGTCCGTGGTGCGGCCCCTGATTGCGCAGTGGCTCACCACAGTAGGTCTCACTGACGCCTACGAGAACCCGCTCGCCTACCAGGGCTCTGTGGCATTCGCGCCGCAGTTTGCCCTCCAGCTTGGCATTGATCTGAACGATCCGCACGCGGTGCAGACGGCACTCGCCGCGCAGATTGCGACGTACATGGAGAAACATCCAATTGTTCTCCGTGAGGAACAGCAGACGTTGCTTGGCACACGTCTGCGCGATGAACTATTCGGACTGAGCATCCTAGAGCCACTGATCCAGCACCCGCGTGTCAGCGAGATCATGGTGAATGGCCCTGCACAGATATTTGTCGAACGTCGAGGCCAACTGGAACACTGTGCGGTCGCCTTCGAGAGTACCGAACACCTGATGCGCGTCATCCACCGCATGCTCCTGCCCCTTGGCGAGCAGGTCGATCAGCGTTCGCCGCGATGTGATGTCAGGCTCGCAAATGGTGCGCTCCTGAGTGTGGTCATCCCACCCCTGTTCAGGAAAGGGTTCCGATTCGATGAGGCACTTTACCGCCGTTGTTTGTCGCATCCTCACCCTTGGGGCGGTGCTGCTGGCCCTCGGTGCCTGCGGTACACCGTCTGGTGCGGCACCGACCGCGTCCGTATCACCCATACGCCCCACGACCGAGGCGTCCTCGTTTCATGACTCCTTCGCCTATTGTGCGGCGGTCGGGACAATTGATGCCCCCGATGTTCGTTACACCGGCGACAAACTCCCCGATTTTCTCGTACAGGGGATGATTCGCAAAGGGATCGTGACCGCAGATGCGCCCCCGGCGATCCAGCAGAACGCGGTCTGGCGCTGTATGCAGGGCCATGTGTGGGTCTGCCACTTCGGAGCCAACCTGCCGTGCCAAGAGAAAGCCGACACCTCACGGGCACCGACGACAGAGATGACGGCGTATTGCGCTACACGCACCATTCGAGAGATAGCCACTACCTTTTCGTTACACATGTGCGCATGTTCCGCGCTGAGCTACTCGCCCATATGCATGACAGGCAGCACACCGCTGATGGGCACATCGATCATGTATTTTCTGATACCAGTTCAACCGAGATCAACGGGAGACCCATCTGACTGAGATGATTCAGCACGCCCATCAGCTCCGCCTGGTCACGCAGCGTCCCCCGCAGCGTCACCACCGAGCCGTCTGCGTCGGACTCGACGACTAACTCCAGCTCGTGCAGCCAACGCGACCAGCGTGCGTCAAGGGTGCCCCGAGCGTGAATGCAATAGCATGCCGGGCCGTGGACGTTGAGATTTGCGGTGTTGATGGGCATAGGGCTGCTTTCGATGGCGGATCCCATCCTACCTTGAAACCCCAGGTGCGGGCTTCGTGTGGTGGGTGTATGCGTCACACTCACTGGAGTATCAGCGTCTAGCGGCGCGGGCGCATCGTTATAAATTGATGGTTGACTAACGATATAGCGCGGAGTAGTGTAGTAGCCATACGCTCATCCGCCTATCGCAAGCCGCACGAATACGCTAGGATACTATGCGTGTCCCGTTAATCGTTACCAAACTCCACCCGCCACGGTTGAATAGCCGCGTGATCGCTCGCCCGCGTCTGCTTGCTCAGTTGCATGAGCAGCCCCAACGCCACCTCACACTGGTCATCGCCCCCGCCGGCTTCGGCAAAACGACCGTCGTCGCCCAGTGGCTTTTTGAGACGATGCCGTCGGAGGGCGGAACCGCGCAGGTCGCCTGGCTCGTGCTCGATGCGGAAGACAGCGTCCTTGATCGCTGCTGGCGCTACCTGATCGCCGCGATCCAACAGGTCTTCCCCACGAGTTGCGCCGATTCGGTGGCCCTCCTCGATGCCCAGCAGCAGCCACCCCCACGGTATCTCGCCGATGTTTTGGCGAATGATCTCGCCGCGCTGCCCGGCCCCCTCGTCTTGGTGCTAGACGACTACCACCAGATCACGAGCCAGGATGTTCACGATGCCCTCATGCGCCTCATCGTCCACCTCCCGGCCCACGTCCACCTCGTACTGATCAGCCGCACCAGCGTGCCGTGGGCGCTGGGGCGCCTACGCGGCCAGGGGCAGCTCGTCGAACTGCGGGCCGCCGAACTGTGCTTCACCACCGCCGAGGTGCGCGAGTTGCTCCAGCGAACCCTGGACACCGGGCCGCTCGACGAGGTCGCCACCCTGCTCCACACGCGCACGGAAGGCTGGGCCGTCGGCCTACAGTTGGCTTGCCTCTCGCTGCAAGCCGCGCCCGACAGCGTCGCCCTAGCCCGTGGCCTATGTGGAACAAGCCGCCATATTGCAGACTACCTGCTCGACGAGGTGCTGAACCAGCAGCCCGAGGCCCTCCAGCAGATGCTGCTGGTCTCGGCGCTGCCCGATCGCTTCTGCCCGGAACTGTGTGCGTACCTGTTGGAAGAAGCGTCGGTTGACGCAGCCCAGGCGCTAATCGCCCGGATCGAGCGCCAGGGCCTTTTTCTGGTCGTCCTTGACGATACGGATACCTGGTACCGCTATCATACCCTCGTGCGCGACCTGCTTGTGTTTCGGCTCACCGAAGTACACGGCGATGCGGCGGTGACGGCGCTGCACCGGCGGTGCAGTGCCTGGTTCGCTGCGCAGGGGTTCATCGAGGAGGCTGTTCGTCACATCCTGCTCGCGGGCGACCAGACTCTGGCGACCGATCTCGTCGCAGAGAGTTACCGCGAGCTGTTCGAGCATGATGATGGGTTGAATCGGATCTCTACCCTACTCGCACTGCTACCCAAGCCACTTATCCTGGGGTCCCCGCGCCTGCTGCTCGCTTCCGCCTTCGACTACTTCCTCCGGTTGGACATGGTGGCCTTTGCGGCAATAACCGAGCAGGTTGTGGCACAGATGACGAAGGGTAATGTAGCAGACTGCGCCGAGGCATGGGCGGATCTGCGCGGCGAGATCGCGCTGCTCCAGAGCATCGCCTGCCTATGGACCGGCGACTTTGTCCGGGCGACGGCCCTCACCGAGGAGGCGTGTCGGCATATCCCTCAGACGCACATCAGTCTTTACGCCCTGGCGGTTATGACCTACGAGGCAACCTTGTTTCATCGCGGTGAGCCGAACCGCTCCACCACCCTCGTGGGCGATCGCCTGGGCTTGGATTGCGCACCGACGAACGCGGCAGACGGAACGCTCCTGGTTGGGATCGCCTACATGAGTCTCCTCGGCGGACAGCTTGATCAGATGGCGCGAGCCGCACGGCAGATGATCGGCGACCGCCTTAGCGGCAACCGCTTTTTTTCGTGCTATGGCCAGTACCTCCTCGGACTTTACCACTACGAGCGGAATGATCTTGAGGCTGCCGAAGATTGTTTTGTGCAGGCGAGCCGCTTCCCGTATCACATTCAGGATCAGGTATATCACGATAGCCTGCTGGGACTGGCCCGTATCGCGCTGGCCCACGGCGAACGTGAGCGGGCGACTGACTATGGTCGGCGGGCCCGCTCCTTCGCCGAGGAGCGCACGAGCCACGGACTCCTGGAGGCATCGTCCGCATATGATGCCTCGCTCGCGCTGGCCCAGGGGGATCACGTGGCGGCGATCTGGCTGGTGCAGCTAATTGACCCGACACCCCATACGGGCCACTCACTCTGGCAGGAACAGACATGCTGGTGTCGGGCCAGGGTGCAGATCGCGCAGGCGATGCCCGCTAGCCTTGCCGAAGCCGAGCGCAACCTAACGCGCTACCTCGCCGAGGCCGAGTCTGCGCACAATCTCGCTTGGCAGATCCGGGCGGGTGCGCTGCTCGCCGTAGCCCACGACGCCCAGGGTGCTGCCGAGGCGGCTCTAGCAACCCTACAACAGGTTGTCGCACTGGCGGCACCTCGCGGCTTCCTGCGCTCACTGCTCGACTGTGGGCCACCGCTAGCCAAATTGCTGCGTCGGATCGTACCTAGCAATCCCTATAGGGCCTACATCGCACAAGTACTGACTATATTTCACATGCACCCAAGGCACGAGCTTGTCGTTGTGTTAGGGTCATCCGTGCGGGTCAAGGTTGCCGCCCTGGCACCGTCGCGGCTGACTGAGCGCGAGCAGGAAATCCTGGTATTCCTGGTCGAACGACTCACCGATAAGGAGATCGCAGCGCAGCTCCACATCTCCATCACCACGGTGCGCACGCACACCAGAAACCTCTACGGTAAGCTGGAGGTGAATGATCGGCGCATGGCGATCAGCCGCGCACGTGAGATCGGGCTGCTTGCGGCAACGCCACCGCGCACCTGAGGGGCAACCACTTCGCCTTCACGCTGCCGCTCGCCGAAACATACCGCATCAAAGATCGTGTCTGATCGTACTCCGGCAGGGGAACGATGAACGTCTATCTCGTTAGTCAATCATCAGTTTGTAATGATGCGCCCCTGTAGCCAATCGCTAATACTATAGCGAGTACGAATCGTTAGCCCCCAGCCGGGACGAGCGCACTACGATGCGTTTTGCGATCCACATATTGAGGACAGCATGCACGAGGAGTTACGCGACCTGTTACTCAGCCAGGGGTGGGCCTATCAGGAACGCGGGCAGATCTTCCCCACAGAACATGCTGTCTGGTTGCGGCAGGTTGATCAGTTGCTCATCGTACTCGCCGAGTGGGGCTATTTCCCTTCACCAGAAGATTTTCTCCACCTCATGACCCGCCCGCCGACTGCGGCGCTTCCGCTCGATCTCTTTGCTCCGCACCCTTACCATATGCGTCACCCCACCATTGCGGATCTTGAGGCACTGGTTGCCCTTGAGGTTGCCACATGGCCTGAGAACCTGTGCGCCTCGCGTGCAGAGATCCAGCAGCGGGTTGTGGAGTTCCCTACGGGGCATATCGTGGCGGTGCTAGCGCAGCAGGTTGTTGGGGTGGTCTATACTCAGCGGATCGCCGATGCAACGGCCCTGCTCCAGACCGACTTTCGGGCGGTGGCGGCGCTGCATACACCTGATGGTTCCACTGTACAGCTTTTGGCGGCCAATGTGCTGCCTGCGGTGCAACAGTATGCGCTGGGGGATCATCTGTTGGCGTTTATGCTTCAGCTTTGTACGGTGCGCCCGGGTATCGCACGGGTCGTTGGCGTGACTCGCTGTAAGAACTATCCGCAACATTCCGACCTCACACTAGCTGCCTATATACAACTGCGCACTGAGCGCGGCCAGTATGTCGATCCGGTCCTCAACTTTCATGCCGCACACGGTGCCCAGATCAGCCGCGTTATCGAAGGGTATCGCCCGCCAGACCAAGAGAATCTGGGGGCGGGCGTCCTGGTAACGTATGACGATCTGCGCGGGCGCCTCACGCGCCGCCAGGAGGCCCGGCGGACAGATCCGGTAGCCCCGCCAGCCATTACTGCCATCCCACCGCTGGTTGATCAGGCGGTGTGCGCAGTATTGGGCAGCGCACGGGCGCTCCGATACACCCGGCGCGCTGCGTTGCGTGAGTTGGGGCTGGACTCGGTGGAGTTACTGGAGTTGCGACTGGCGTTGCATCAATTGCTGGGCCGGGAGCTTGCGCCAACACTGTTCTTTCGCTATCCCACACCAGAATCGCTCATCGGCTACTTGCAACAGGAGCAAGCCGTTTTGCTTCCGCAGCCGGTCGCGCCGCTGTTGGCCACGCCTGTCCCTGAGAGTCGGTTCTCCAGCGTGGATGAACCGGCTGGGTTGCCTCAATCTGACGCGACCATCCGGCCCCCAACGTTTGCTGGGGCGGCTGAGCCGATTGCCATTGTTGGTATGGCCTGCCGCTTCCCCGGCGGAGTCACCAGCCCGACTACATTCTGGTCGCTGCTGGCGAACGGCGTTGATGCGATCAGCGAGGTGCCCGCCGACCGCTGGGATATGGCGGCACTCTATGGCGATCAGCCCGGCCAGATTCGCACACCCTACGGTGGCTTTCTCGATCATGTGGCTGACTTTGATGCGCCGTTCTTCCGCATTGCTCCGGTTGAGGTTGCCGCGATGGATCCGCAGCAGCGGCTGCTGCTTGAGACGCACTGGGAGGCGCTGGAGTACGCGGGAATTAACCCGGAGACGCTCAAGGGGAGCGCCACTGGCATCTATGTCGGCATCTTTGGCGATGACTATAAGCTGGTGCAGGCGAGACAGGCGGATCTCAGTACCTACTACGGGACGGGCACGGCGAACGCAGTGGCAGCGGGCCGGATTGCCTACTTCTTGGGTACTGCTGGGCCAGCAATGGCCGTGGATACGGCCTGTTCATCGTCGCTCGTGGCGGTACATCTGGCCTGCCAAAGTCTGCGCTCAGGTGAATCTACGCTGGCGCTGGCCTCCGGGGTCAACCTGCTGCTCTCCCCTGAGCTGAGCATCGCCTTCTCGCAGGCCAATATGCTGGCCCCCGATGGTCGCTGTAAAACGTTTGACGCCGCCGCCGACGGCTATGTGCGGAGCGAGGGCTGCGGGGTGGTGGTACTCAAGCGCCTAGCGGATGCGCAGGCCGCCGATGATACCATTCTGGCACTGATTCGCGGCACGGCGATCAACCAGGATGGGGCCAGCAATGGACTAACTGCGCCGAATGGGCTAGCGCAAGCGGCTGTGATCCGCCAGGCGCTGGCGGTGGCTCGGCTTCAACCGCACGCAATCACGTATGTGGAGGCGCACGGCACCGGCACCTCCCTCGGCGACCCGATTGAGGTTCACGCCTTAGAAACGGTGTATGGACAGGAACGCGGGCCAGATAACCCGCTCATCGTCGGCTCGGTGAAGACCAATATTGGCCATACAGAGGCGGCGGCTGGAATCGCCGGACTGCTGAAGGTCGTGCTGTCCTTCCAGCACGGCGTGATTCCGCCCCATTTGCACCTGCGGGCGCTCAACCCCCTCCTCGCCACCGCTGCGATCACGATTCCTACGCAGGCGCAACCCTGGCCGCAGCCAGATCCGACCCAGCCTCTGCGGGCCGCCGTTAGTTCATTTGGTTTTAGTGGTACCAATGCCCATGTCATTCTGGAAGCGGCTCCGCCTGCGGTGCGTCCAACGCAGCTACGGCGGCCCGCCCATCTGCTGACTCTGAGCGCACAGAGCGAGGCTGCGCTGCACGCACTCGCGCAGCAATACGCCGCTGCGTTGCCAAAATTCACCGATGCCGATCTGCCCGCCATCGCTACCACGAGTAACCGGGGCCGTGCCCATTTTAGCCACCGCCTCGCCCTGGTCGCGGCAACTGTTGAGGAAGCGCAATCACAGCTTGTAGCCTTTACCCATGGCCAGATCATACCCAGTCTCTTCCAAGGCTATGCTCCGGAAGCCGGGGCCACACCCAAAATCGCTTTCCTCTTTACCGGCCAGGGTTCGCAGTATCTCCAGATGGGGCACGCGCTCTACCTGACTGAGCCGACCTTCCGCGCCGTCATTGATCGCTGCGATCTGGTGCTGCGTGATTACCTGGGCCGCTCGCTGCTGGAGTTGCTCTATCCAGCAACGCCGCCGGAACATCATGATCTGCTGGAGTCGCACCCCTGCGGGCAGGCGGTGAACTTTGCTCTGGAGTGTGCCCTGGCGGACGTGTGGCGATCCTGGGGGGTGCAGCCGACTATGGTGCTAGGCCACAGCCTGGGCGATTTCGCCGCCGCGTATACCGCCGGGGTTATCTCGTTGGAGGATGGGCTGCGGCTGGTCACGGAGCGCGGGCGGCTGATGGAGACGGCGCGGGGTCGTATGGTCGCCGTACAGGCGTCCGAGTCCGAGGTTGCACCGTTCCTGTCTATGTATGCCGACGTAATCATCGGGGTGATCAATGGCCCCCAAAGCGTCGTGGTGTCCGGGGGGCGTGAGCATGTAGCC
>CAIXLU010000363.1 GCA_903920315.1 uncultured Oscillochloris sp. | reverse complement strand
AGGTTTCAGGTTTCAGGTTTCAGGTTTTAGGTTTTAGGTTTTAGGTTTTAGGTTTTAGGTTTTAGGTTTTAGGTTTTAGGTTTTAGGTTTTAGGTTTTAGGTTTTAGGTTTTAGGTTTTAGGTTTTAGGTTTTAGGTTTTAGGTTTTAGCCGCACAGGCGCTGAAGCGCCTACTACGAACAGTAAACCTAGCACCTGGCACCTGACACCTGGCACCTGACACCTGACACCTAAAACCTCGTCAAACCGGTATTACATATACAGCGCGTCATCGGCTTATCTGCCGACGAACCCAGGCCCACAGCGCACGGACTCGGCGATCAAAGAAGAGCAGGGTCAGGCCCAGCGCGAGTAGGGGCAGCGCAGGAAGGAGCGCGAGCAAACCGGTATCGTGGCGAAAGACGGGCAGGTTCGCCACGAGCCAGATGCATGTCGCCCCCACCCACCCCGTCCACATCGCCCTAATGCCGATCACGAGAGCCAGGGTGATCAGGGCTAGGGGCATACCCGCCGGATGCTGCGGGATAGATCCGCCAAGCATCGGGATGATCATCAGGGCCATGCCACCCACCGCCAGAGAAATGGCGGCGGCCCTGCGCAACCCGGTTGGAGGTGTAAACACCTCACGGGAGAAGGGGTGTGTGCTGGGTTGTATGGGCAGCAAGTCGTCTAGATTGACGGGGGGCGGGTAGCCGGTGGGCTGATCGAGCAGAGCCAGAGCCAGCCCCTCGTGCGCAGCCAGATCGGCCAGCCGCGCCAGGGCCGGGTCGTGAATCGCCAGATCGGCCAGATCCGAGGGCGTGAGGTCGCCCGTTCCACGCGAGCGCAGCAGCGCGGCCACATCAGCCTGCATCGTGGCGCGGGCGCGGGTGAGACCCGCGCAAATCAGGCCGAAGACCTGCGGGCCGCGCTGTTCATCCACGCAGAGCGCATCGCGCAGGAACACGCCGCCCAGGGCGCGCTGAACCCAAGCCGTGAGCAAACCATCAAGCTCGGCGCGGTCGGCGGGAGAGAGGGTTGCCCCGAAATGCCCGCTGTGTAGCGCGTCACGCAGACTCTGGGCCGTCCAACTGCGCAGCAAATCGCAGGCATGAACCCGGTCGTAGACAGCCAGGAACGGTAAAGGTGGCAAATGTGCAACCATCAGGGTAATGTGCGCCACACTTCCAGCAGCGCGGGGAGGTCAGAGATAATCATTGTGGGGCTACCAGGACCGACACCAACGTCCTCGCGCTGAGAGACACCGGTGAGGACGAGGATACTGGGCATACCGGCGCTATTCGCCCCAGCAATGTCCGTATCGAGCCGGTCGCCGATCATGAGCGTATGCTGCGGATCGGCCCCAAGCATCTCGGCTCCCACGAGAAACATCGTGGGCGCGGGCTTGCCGATCACCAGGGGCGTCACGTCTGTGGCGGCGACGAGGGCGGCCATAATCGCGCCTGCGCCTGGGATCAGACCCTCCTCCGACGGGAAGGTGCGGTCGGGATTGGTGGCCACATAGCGCGCCCCGCGCCGGATGGCGAGTGCTGCATCCTTGAGGATGGTGTAGGTCAGATCGAAGGTCACACCCTGTACCACCAGCTCCGGGGAGGTCAGATTTTCAACAAAATGACCATCGCCAAAGAGCGCTTCGCGCAGGCCACGCATACCGACAACCAGCACCCCCGTTCCCCGTGGGTAGACACTGCGCAGGTGGTGGGCGGTGATCAGGGCTGACGTGAGGACCCGCTGTGTCGGCATTGTGATGCCCATGTCGGCCAGTTTATCCTCATACTGACCCGGCGTCATTGAGGCGTTGTTCGTGACGCAGGCGTAGCCGATGCCGCGCACATCCAGAAACGCCAGCAGATCACGTACCCCCGGCAGCACCTGTTTGCCCCGGTAGAGTACCCCGTCCATATCGAACAGCACCGCACGGATCAGACTGAGGTCAACCATAAAACTTCCATCGCGCATGACGAGAGGCGATCCGCCTCCGTCGTGAGCATCTCTAAGGGACGCGGAATTTTTTAAGCCCGGCGTCATCATGTCATGCTGAGCGAAGCGAAGCATCTCTCCCAGTTTCCTGTCAGACCCTTCGCTTCGCTCAGGGTGACAGGTTTTTCGCGATGGGACAATCAAAAAGATCCACTTCTCTAACTACATCCGCTCTGGTGCCCGGATGCCCAGCAGGCTCAGACCAACCTTGAGTGCGTGGGCGGTAACGGCTACCAGCGAGAGCCGAGCCGCTCGTAGTTCCGGGCTTTCGGCCTTGAGTACTTGGCACTGCTCAAAGAAGACGCCGAACTCGCGGGCCGTGGTGTAGCACCAATCGGCGATGACAAAGGGGGCGTAGCGCGACCCGGCCTCGCGCAGGGCTTCGGGCAGCCGGGCCAAGTGCTTGATCAGACTCGTCTCGGCGGGGTGGATCAGCAGCGTGGCGTCGGATGGGGCCGTTCCGTCCACCTCAGCCCGCCGCAGGATCGAGCGGCAGCGTGCGTGCGAGTATTGCAGGTACGTGGCACTGTTGCCGTCCGTGGCCAGCATGCGCTCCCAGTCTAGCGTAATGTTGCGCTTAGTATCCTGGTACAAATCGTTATAGACCACCGCGCCCACGCCGACCGCATCCGAGACAGCGGCCTTCTCCTCGTCCGGCAGTTCCGGGCTTTTCTGCTCAACCACTGCCCGCGCCCGCGCCACCGCCTCGTCAAGCAAGCTCTCTAAGTAGACCATATTGCCGCGCCGGGTCGAGAGGGGCTGGCCGTTGGCGTCAAACACGGTGCCGAAGGCCACATGCATCAGGCCAACATCCTGGGCGTTGCCCATTGCCCGTGTCAGGGCGAAGAGCTGGCGCAGATGGAGAGATTGCGGCTCACCGACGACATAAACCAGCCGGGAGGGATGAAATTCTTTCAGGCGAAAGAGTATCGTGGCCACATCGCGGGTCATGTAGAGCGTCCCGCCATCGCTGCGTTGAAGCAGGAAGGTGGGCAGGTTATCCAGGTTCTCGATCACCACCGCGCCGCCATCCTCGCGGAAGGCCACGCCCTTCTCCAACGCCGCACTGATCACATCGGACAACATATCCTCGTAGAAACTCTCACCGTAGGCGTGGTCAATATGGACGCCCAGGCGGTCGTAGTTACGCTGGGCGGCACGCATGGTCAGGTCAACACACCACTGCCAAAGGGTGCGGGCGTGGGTATCGCCCTGCTCAAGCCGCAGCGACCAATGCCGGGCTTCCTCATCCAGTTCCGGTTGATCCTTGGCAGCGGCAGCGTAGCGCGAATACTGCGCCTCCAGCTCCTCAAGGGCAGTCTCGCCCTCGGCGTTGGGCGTGCCATAAAGCGCAATCGAGGCCAGCACCACACCAAACTGCTTGCCCCAGTCACCCAAATGGTTATCGCCCACCACCGTATAACCAAGAGCGCGGAAGATATTCACCAGGCTCTGGCCGATGATCGTGCTGCGGATATGGCCCACGTGCATGCGCTTGGCGATGTTGGGGGCCGAGTAATCTACCACAATCGTCTTGCCGAGGCCATCAGGCTGCCGTCCGTAGCCATCGCCACGGCCAGCAATCTCCGCCAGTACCGCAGCAGCCAGACGCTGCGGGTGCATACTGAAATTGAGGAACGGGCCGACGGCTTCAACCTT
>CAIXLU010000362.1 GCA_903920315.1 uncultured Oscillochloris sp. | reverse complement strand
GCTCAGACCTCCCGAGCCGACGTGGACAGCGGCGATGGAACAGATCGCCGCCACCGCACGGAATGCCTACCGCAGCATGGTCTACGGCAACCCCGAGTTTTTTACCTACTTTCGCGAAGCAACCCCCATCGCCGAGATCAGCCGTCTGCGCATCGGATCGCGCCCGGCCAGCCGCCGCAACAGCGCCCGCATCGAGGATCTGCGCGCCATCCCCTGGGTCTTCAGTTGGATGCAAAACCGCCACACCCTTCCCGGCTGGTTTGGGCTTGGCTCGGCCCTGGCCGATTTTATCGGCGCTGAATTGCAGATTGTAGATTGCAGATTGCAGATTGCGCCCGATGATCAAAATCTGCAATCTGCAATCACCAATCTGCAATTGCTGCGTACCATGTACCGCCAGTGGCCCTTTTTCGCCACCCTGCTCGACAACGCCCAGATGATTATGTCCAAGGCCGATATGGGTATCGCCCGCCAGTACGCCGATCTGGTGGAAGATCAGGCTCTGGCCGGGCGGGTTTTTGCTCTGATTGAGGCCGAGTTCCTGCGCACCGCACGCATGATCTGCGCCGTGGCCGAGATTACCGAAATTCTTGAAACCGAGCCGGTACTCCAGAGATCCATCCAGCAGCGCAACCCCTACGTGGATCCGCTGAGCTACATCCAACTCGAACTGTTGCGCCGCCTGCGTGATGATTCGTACGCCGATCAAGAGCAACTAGAGACAACTGTGCTGATGTCAATCAACGGCATCGCCGCCGGGCTGAAGAATACGGGGTAGGGGATTTTGGATTTTGGATTTTGGATTTTGGATTTTGGATTGGGCCAATCATGTGTAGCCCCAATCCGCAATCCAAAATCCGCAATCCGTAATCCAAAATCCGTAATCCGTAATCCGTAATCCAAAATCCAAAATCCAAAATCCGTAATCCAAAATCCAAAATCCAAAATCCAAAATCCAAAATCCAAAATCCCCCTGCCACCTGTGGTATCATTTGGTCGGACACGCAGCCTCACGGAGATCGTAGATGTATCGCCAGCATAGTCACTGCTCGTTCTGCGGCAGCAAGTTTCACGACAGCCAGCGATGGCCAAGGATTTGCGCATCCTGTAGCAGCAAAACGTACCGTAGCCCGCTCCCTGTCACCATTCTGCTCCTGCCGGTTGACGATGGCCTGCTACTGATCCGCCGCGCCGCAGCACCACGCCAGGGCCAGTTGGCGCTCCCCGGCGGTTTTATTGAGATGAACGAAACATGGCAGCAAGCCGCCGCTCGCGAACTGTTTGAGGAGGCTGGTGTACACGTCTCCCCCGAACTGATCGAGGATTTCGGTGCGCGCACGACTCACGATGGCTACCTGCTGGTGTTTGGCCTGGGCCCACAGTTGCGCGAGGCTGACCTGCCACCTTTTGTGCCAAACAAAGAGGCCGGTGCCCGTACTGTGATCACCGCCCCCGCTGAGTTGGCCTTTCCGCTCCACACGGAGGCTGTTGTCCGCTTCTTCGCCCGCCGTAGCCAATGGCGAAATCTGACATAGGCGGGATGATTTAAAATTTCTGCGTCCCTCCCTGTCCTTCCGCATTGTATCTCTGCTACCTATAGTGCGCTGGGGAACTCCCAACCAGCAGGGCTATTTCATAACCCTAGAGATATCATTCGTATGGCAACCAAAGATAGCAGAATAGCGGACGCCCGACTGCACGACAAAATTATGTCCGCAGACGACGCAGCGGCGCTTATCCAACCGGGCAGTACAATCGGAATGAGCGGGTTCACCGGCGCAGGCTACCCTAAGGTCGTGCCGATTGCCTTGGCCGAACAGATCGAACACGCCCATCAGTATGGGCGACCCTTCCAGGTGCGCGTCTGGACCGGCGCATCCACCGCGCCTGAACTTGATGGTGCCCTCGCCAGGGCCAACGGTATTGAACTACGCCTGCCCTACCAGTCCGACCCCACCTGCCGTGCGCGGATCAACGACGGGCGCATGGAGTATATTGATATGCACCTGAGCCATGTCGCTCAGGCGGTGTGGGAGGGATTCCTTGGCCATCTTGATGTCGCGGTTGTTGAGGTGACGGCCATTCGTGCAGATGGGCAGATCGTGCCATCCTCATCGGTGGGGAACAACAAGACCTGGCTCGACTGCGCGGATAAGATCATCCTAGAGGTGAACAGTTGGCAGCCTGAGCAACTGGAAGGCATGCACGATATTTACTACGGCACCAGGCTGCCGCCGGAGCGGAAGCCGATCCCGATCACCGCGACCGGCGACCGGATCGGCTCTCCCTACTTCAGATGCGATTCCGACAAGATCATTGCGGTGGTTGAAACCAATGCGCCTGACCGCAATAGTGCCTTCAGCCCACCCGACGATATTTCTCGGCAGATCGCCGATCACATCCTGGAATTCCTGGAGCATGAGATCAAGAAGGGGCGGCTCTCTTCCAGCTTGCTGCCACTTCAGTCGGGCGTGGGCAACATCGCTAACGCGGTGATGTCTGGCCTCGCCGAAAGCCGCTTCGAGGGGCTCACCGCCTACACCGAGGTCCTTCAGGACGGCATGCTCCACCTGCTCGATATGGGCAAGCTGACGGTTGCATCAACTACAGCCTTCTCACTGAGCCCAACCGCCACCGAGCGGCTTTACGCAAACCTGGAACACTACCGTAGCCGGGTCATCCTGCGACCCCAGGAGATTAGCAATCACCCCGAGGTCATTCGTCGTCTGGGGTGCCTGGCGATGAACGGTATGATCGAAGCTGACATCTACGGTAACGTCAACTCGACCCATCTGATGGGTACCAGCGTCCAGAATGGCATCGGTGGATCGGGCGACTTTGCACGGAACGCCTACATCTCGTTCTTCATGACCCCCTCGACCGCCAAGGGTGGCGCGATTTCGTGCATCGTCCCCATGGTTTCGCACGTTGACCACACCGAACACGATGTCCATGTGATTGTCACCGAGTATGGTCTAGCTGACCTGCGGGGACTCTCGCCCAAGCGGCGCGCCGAGCAAATCATCGAGAAGTGCGCCCACCCTGATATGCGCCCGGCCCTGCGCGATTACCACCACCGTGCCATGAGCGGCTCATCGGGCAAGCATACCCCACACATGCTCGACGAAGCCCTCAGTTGGCACATTGGCTACCTCCGTGATGGGCAGATGCCGCCCTCGCGGTAATATAGCAATCCTAAACTGGTTATGAAAAGGAGTCGAGCCTTTAGGCGGTCTTATCCGGCTAAAGCCTCGACTCCACGCAACAACCCTAAGAGGATTGCTATAGCATCCCCAACAGCGCAATGCTCGCGCCGATGCGACCATCATCACCCGTAGCTCGCCCGTTTACGGGCAGGGCGACGGGGACGTTGCCCTGCGTGGGACAGGGAACGGTGTACACGAGGTAGAAGACGAGGATGTTTTTTCTTGACAAGCCCTAAGCGCCCACATCTGATCCTGGCTCTGGTCTGCGTGGCGATTTTCGCCGGCGCGATTGACCTGACTGTGGTGAGCGCAGTGCTGCCACGGGTGATGGTGGATATGCGCGTGTCAATTGATACGGATCTCGGGCGGGCGGCATGGGTGGTGAGCGGTTATCTGCTGGCCTATACGGTGAGCATGACCTTTATGGGTCGGCTCTCGGACATGCTGGGGCGGCGCGAGGTGTATCTGATCTGCCTGGGAATTTTCATCGGCGGGTCGGTTTTGGCGGCGGCGGCGGGCAGCCTGGATGTGCTGATTTTGGCGCGGGTGGTGCAGGCGTTTGGGGCGGGGGCGATGGTGCCGATCAGCATGGCGCTGGTGGGCGATATTTTTCCGCCTGAGCGACGTGCGGCTGCCCTGGGGGTAATCGGCGCGGTAGATACGGCGGGCTGGATGGTCGGCCACCTTTACGGTGGCATTCTGATGCGGGCATTCGATAGCTGGCGGCTGCTTTTTTGGCTGAACCTGCCGGTGGGTATCGTGGCCCTGGCTCTGACGTGGTGGGCGCTGCGCGAGGTGCCGCAACAGCGCGCTAGCGGCGGGTTTGACTGGCTGGGCGCGGCGCTGATCAGCGCCAGTGTGATTGCGCTGAATGTGGGACTGGCCTCGGGCGGCGATCTGGGCAGCAGTGACTTTTATGGCGAGCGGGCTGGGCCACCGGCCTACGCACTGCCGCTGGTGCTGCTCGCCCTGGCCCTGCTGGCCGCGTTCGTGTGGGCCGAGCGGCGCAGCAGGTACCCATTGATTGACATAATGTTATTTCGTGAGCGCGGCGTAGCCGCCGCCTGCGGGATTAACACCCTGGTCGGGTTTGCCTTGGCCCTGGCGATCACCAACGTCCCGCTGTTCATCAACACGCGCCTGGCCTTGGGCAATCCCGGCGACGCCGACATCCTGCGCCGGGCGGCATGGGAGTCGGGCTGGATGCTCTCGGCCCTGACTCTGACAATGGCCGCTGCTGCGGTGCCGGGCGGCGTGATAAGCGAGCGCCTCGGCCCCCGCGTTCCCGCGCTGATTGGCTTGTCGCTGGCCCTGTCCGGCAGCCTCATCATGAGCCGCTGGCAGGCGGAGAGCAGCTACCTGAGCATGGGGCTGGAACTGGCTCTGGCTGGGGTTGGTCTGGGCCTGGTGATTGCGCCGGTGGCGGAGGCGGTGATCTCTGCCGCTGATGCGGGGCGACGGGGTAGCGCGGCGGCGCTGGTGATCGCCCTGCGGCTGGTGGGAATGACGACCGGTGTCGCCACGCTGACGCTCTACGGCGTACCGCGTCAGGACGCCCTGCGTCGCGCCGGGGCCGTCAACCCGCTGGCCGCCAGCGACCCGGCGCACTTCCTGATGGATGTGGCCGCCCAGGTGATCGGCGAGACCTTCCTGATCGGCGCGGCGGCGCTGGGGATGGCGCTGGTGGCGGGGGTGTGGATGGGAAGGATGAAGGATGAAGGATGAAAACAGATCGTAGGGGCGCGTCGCGACGCGCCCCTACCCGACAAGCGAAACGAGAGTCTTTGCG
>CAIXLU010000361.1 GCA_903920315.1 uncultured Oscillochloris sp. | reverse complement strand
GGGCCGGCTCCCGGCCCCCGGAACCCGGAACCCGGTCTCATCGCCGAGCGAGGGGAATATGTATCTCGACCACAACGCCCGGGCCATCGCTGCGGTTTGCGATAGTGCAGCGCCCGCCCACCGCGTAGATAATCCGCGCTACAAGGGCCAGTCCGAGTCCCATGCCTTCGATCTGCCCGGTGAAGCTGCGTTCGCCCTGGTAGTAGGGGCGCCAGACCAAGCTAATCTGCTCTGGGGAGAGGCTCGAACCATCATCGGCGACGCGCAGGATGATGTCGTTATCTGCGGTAGAGAAGGTGGTGACGCTGACCTGCGGGCTGTGCGCGGGGTGAAACTTCTGCGTGTTCTCCAGCACTTCACGGATGGCCACCTCCAGATTGCGCCGAGCGATGGCGATGCGCCGGTTCACATCGGGGTCGTGGCGGATGATCTCAATCTGTGTGATTTGAAGATCTGCGGCGATAGTGTTCACGATGGTGTGTATATCGTCGAGAGTGATTACGTCGCTCCCGTGGAGATCCGCCGGAGGGCGCACATAATTAAGAATATCTTCGATCTCGCTCTGGAGCCGATGGGCTCCCGCAACGGCGACGGTAGCAATGCGTGCAATCCCGCTGCGGCTCATGGTCTCGGCGCTATTGTTGATCAAATTCAGCCCGCCCAAAATGCTCACCAGAGGCGTCCGCATCTTATGGGCAACCATCGCATGGAAGGTCCACATATCGCGCTGCGACGTAATCTGTGTGGTGACATCGCGCAGTCGCACCACGGGCCGGTCATCGCCGCCAGGTGGCTGGGCGGCGAGATCAACCTGAACCCAGAACTCGGCGGACGTTGCCGTTTCGGGGCGCACGAGCAGGCGTGGCGCCGCATCAGGGAGGGGCTGCGGCCATGTTGTCCACGCCTGCTGTGGGACAGCGCTGTACTGGCGGGCAACGCAGGCAAGAAATGGCTCCTGCTCGTCTTCGCCGATGCTCAGCAGGTTGCGCGCCCGCTGGTTGCTGTACTGGATGCGCTGGTCGTTCCCAATGATCACGTAGCCGTCGTCTGATTGTTCGATAACCCATGCGAAGCGGGCCTTCTCGACGGCGGCGCGTTCTTGTTCCTCAAGCAGCAGGCGATAGCGGTTGAGCCGGATGATAGTGGCGACGCGGGTGCGTAACTCGACATAATCAAATGGCTTACCGATAAAATCATCTGCGCCCGCTTCAAACCCATGGAGTCGTGAGGCACGATCATCCAGCGCCGTGATCATGATCACCGGAACCTTGGCGAGTTGCGGGTTGGCCCTGAGCGCCTTGCAGACACTAAACCCGTCCATGCCCGGCATCATCACATCAAGCAACACGAGATCGGGCCGGTGGGTGAAGGCGAGGGTGAGAGCCTCGCTGCCGTTCATTGCGCAGAAGATACGGTAATCGAGGGGGCGGAGGAGATCCGAAAGGATCGCTATAATCTGCGGGTTGTCATCTACCAGAAGGATGGTATTACGATCCATAGGCGTTATCTCGGGTATACCAACAGGTGGGTAGACCGCATGAACCCCCACCGGCATTGAATCAGTATACCGTACACCTGACGCCTAGAAATGAACAAATTGTTAAATTGGTCCAACTCTCCCACGGGCAGACTGAATGATGCGCAGAAGTTCTTCATCACTCGGCCCACCGCCATGTTCCTCCCACCAAAGCTTGTACCAGCGCAGGTTCTCGCTAAAGGCCCAGATCACCTCGTCATAGTCCAGCGGCGGTACACGCTGCCGCAGATCACCGATGACGTCCTGACGATCAATATCGCTTACCTCTTCGATTGACTCGAGGATACGCTCGGCGCGCAGCAGGAAGATCTCACGCTCGATGGTGGGGAACTGGTCGCCAATTTGCCGGATGTTGCCAAGATAACAGACGGTACGCTGGCGCGGTGCACCCTTTTGATCGCGGTAGCTCTCGACGAGGTAGGCGTCGAAGAAGCTCGTGTCTGCGATATTGGCGTTTTTATGTCGCCGCACAATCCAG
>CAIXLU010000360.1 GCA_903920315.1 uncultured Oscillochloris sp. | reverse complement strand
GCGAAGATCTTCGACCCCTTCTTCACCACCAAGGTCGCTGGGCGCGGGCTGGGACTGGCAAGCGTGCTAGGGATTATGCGCCAGCACCGGGGTGCCCTACAGGTCACGAGCGTCGTTGGTCAGGGCACCACCTTCGAGATCTTTCTCCCGGTGGCTGATCAATCGCTCGCGGGATACTAAGGATTGCCATGCCCGTGCCACATCCATCACGTACCCAGCTTGCCAGGGAGAATCGGGCCTTACGGGCCCGTCTGTCCAAGGCCGAGCAGGCATTGGCAGATCAGCATCAGAGCGAGCAGGAGCGCGTGAAAGAGCAGGTCGCAGCGGCGACACGGCAGTCGCGGGCGATTCTGGAGAAGCTCGCTGGAGGCGTGCTGCTCATTGATGCCGAGGGACGCTTCACCTTCGCCAACGCCCGCGCCGCTGCGATGTTCGGGCTGACCCCGGACACACTGGTGGGGAAATCCCTCGCCGATGTGCTGCCGCCTGAGGTCGCCCAGACCTATCTGGAGCGCAACCGCCACTTCATTGCCACGCAGGGCTTTGCGGAGTATGAGGACACGTTTACGCTGCCGGTGGGAACGCGCACCTTCTTCATTGTCGATCAGGTGCTGACCAACGCGCAGGGCGAAGGCGAGGCGCTGCTGACCAGTTCGATTGACATCACCGAGCGCAAGCGCACCGAAGCTGATCTCCAGGTGGCATTGACGAAGTACCGCACCCTGTTCGACGCCTTTCCCCTGGGGATTACCGTCTCGGATGCCACAGGCAAGATTGTCGAATCGAATACCATGGCTGAGCGCCTGCTGGGCTTTGGGCGCGAGGATCTTCGCCAGCGCGAGATTGATGGCACCGAGTGGCGGATCGTGCGCCCCAATGGCACACCGATGCCGCATGAGGAGTATGCCAGCGTGCGGGCACTCAGGGAACAGCGCCTCGTGGCGAATGTCGAGATGGGCGTCATCACGCCGCGTGGGGTAACGAGGTGGATCAATGTGACGGCTGCGCCCCTGCCCCTGGACGACTATGGCGTGGTTATCGCCTACGGCGACATCACCGAGCGCAAGCGCACCGAGGATGCGTTGCGCACGAGTCGGCAGAATCTTGAGTCTCTGATTGAAAATACCGATGGCAGCATCTGGTCAGTGGACGCCCAATACCGGCTGATCGTGGGCAACCGTCTGTATCACCACAATGTCCGTGCGGCGCTCGGGCGGAGCATGATCCCAGGTGAGTGTGTGCTGACGCCAGCGTTGCCGCAGGCGGCCCTGGATGAATGGCAAGCCTACTACGACCAGGCCATGCGCCAGGGGCCGTTCAGCATCGAGACATCCACGCGCTTTACCGCAACGCCACATACGGTGGAGTATCGGCTGAGTCCGATCACTAGTGCGACCGGGCAGGTTATGGGGGTCACGGTCTTTGGCCGCGACATCACCGCACGCAAATACACCGAAGACGCATTACAGCAGGTGATGGCGGCGCTCACCCAGGCGAACACCGATCTGGAACGCCAGACGCACGAACTTCAGGACAGCACGGCGCATCTGCGCAGCTTGCTGCACGAGAAGGAGGTGCTGCTCAAGGAGATCCACCACCGGGTCAAGAATAACCTGCAGGTGGTGATGAGCCTGCTGCGGCTCCAGAGCCGACAGCTCACCGATGTGCAGGCGGTGGCGGCACTGCGCGACAGCCGCCTGCGCGTCGAGGTAATCGCCCTGGCTCACGAGTTGCTCTACCGTACGGACGATCTGGCCGTAATTGATGCCGCGCAGTATCTCCAGCAGATGAGCAGCCAGATCATCCAGATCTACGCCCTCACGCCCGACCAGATCACGCTGTCTGTCCATGTCGAGGCGATCAGTCTGAGTCTGGATCAGGCCGTGCCGTGCGGGCTGATCGTCAGCGAACTGCTCACCAATAGCCTCAAGTATGCCTTCCCGAACGGGCGACGCGGCGAGGTTGGGGTCATGCTGTGCGCCACAATCCCCGACAGACTCACCCTGACCGTCTGGGATACCGGGGTCGGGCTGGCTCCCAGTGCCGATGCGGCTCGGCCCCCGTCACTGGGAATGTCCCTCGTCCACGACCTCGCGCGCCAACTCCACGGCACCGCCGTGATTGTGAGCGACCCCGGCGTCACGGTCACGATCTCCTTCCCGCGTGGCGCGGCGTCGGTTTAGGTAGCGACCGCGCACTGATTGCCGCAGTCCAGCCACAGCCTCGATCCGAAGGGAATCAAAAAAAGCAATACCAACCATGATGCCTGGGAGCGCGGGCGTCCCGCCCGCCGAGATTCTGGC
>CAIXLU010000359.1 GCA_903920315.1 uncultured Oscillochloris sp. | reverse complement strand
GCCGAGTTCTCGATCAAGATTGACACGCACATACCGTCGCTGACGGTACAGGAGCGTCTGCGTAGCCAGCTCGGGTTCGTCCCGCGCCTGTCGTTTGCTGTGCCGAGTTTCTCAGGCGGCAGCACCGGCGTGGCTGGCCGGCAGCTTCAGGTGAGCCTCCAGAGTACTCGCTCTCTGACCGAAATGGCCCCGGTTGTGGAGGCAGTGCGTGGCTCGATGAGCGAGGTGAAGGGGATGGTTGATATTGACACCAACTATTCCACCGGCAAGCCCGAGCTGCGATTCAACGCCGACACCGGTCGTATCGGCGACCTGGGCATCACCAACGATGATATTTCCACCTCGGTGCGCGCCCTGATCAACGGCAGCCGCGCCACCGTGCTTCGCCAGAATGGCGTAGACACCGATATTGTGGTGCGCCTGCGACCTGATGACCGCAACAGCCTGGGGGCGCTCAGCGCGATTACCATCCCAACCCGATCAGGCGTGGTGCCGCTCAGTTCACTGGGCAGCGTGGCCTTGGATACCAGCCCGACCACCATCCGTCGCTACGACCGCCTGAATCAACTGCTGGTCGGTGCGAACCTAGAAGGCCGCAACCTCACTGATGTCTCGAACGAGCTGAAGCCGAAGATCACGGCCCTGGGCATCCCCGGCGATATTGTGGTGGCCTATCAGGGTACGCTTCAGCAGACGAGCGAGGGTTTCGGGTCGCTGATCCTGGCCATGGGACTCTCCGTGCTCTTCGTCTATATGGTGCTGGCCTCGCAATTCGGCTCCTTCACCCAGCCGCTGGTGATTATGATGGCCATGCCCTTCAGCTTCATCGGAGCCTTCCTGGCCCTGCGCATCGTCGGCGTTGACCTGGACATCACCGGCATGATCGGCCTGATCATGCTTCTGGGCGTGGTGGTGAAGAACTCCATCCTCGTGGTGGACTTCACCAACCGACTGCGCCGGGTGGGTGTGGAGAAGCATCAGGCACTGCGACTGGCAGGTGCTATCCGTCTGCGGCCCATCCTGATGACCTCGGCGGCGCTTATCGCGGGTTCTATTCCTACGGCCTTTAGCTTCCACATCTTCGGCGGCGGCGGCGGCAGCGAGTTCCGCCGTGGTCTGGCCTGGGTACTCATCGGCGGTATCACCACCTCGACCATTCTGACCCTGCTGGTGGTGCCGACCGTGTATAGCTTGCTCGACTCGGCGGTGAATCGCTTTATGGGCCTGTTCCGCCGAGGCGACAGCGGTACGCCACAGTCGGCTCAGCCCGCTGTCGCGCCGGTGAAGCCCGTCGCAGCGGCGGCCCAGTCCGCCGGCGCGACGGTGTCTCAATCGGGCGAAACGAACGGGAAGACCGTGTTGGCTCTCACCCCCCAGTCTCCTCTCCCTGAACGGGAGAGAGGGATTCGGAAGCACTCCGGTGCGAAGACTTCTTCTCCCCGTGAGGGAGAAGGGCAGGGGTAAGGTCAATCACCTTAGACAAGGTTTCAGGTGCCGGGTTTTAGGTTTCAGGCGTAGCGCATCAGGATGCCTTGTGTATGCCGAAACTGTAAAGTATCCGAGAACCTTGTCTTAACGCCACGTAAGCACACGACCGTAGTTTCACTCTATATTGAGGGTAGCATGCACAAGAAGATTTTTGCCCTGACCCTAATCACCGCCGCCCTAAGCGCCTGCACGGCGACTTCGGCGACCCCTACAGCCGCACCTGCTGCCGTGCCAACCATGGCGCTGTCCGCTGCCGCTGTCAACACCAGCAATACCACCAGCAATGCCACCACCATCGCTACAGTTGCGCCGGTTGCTGTCGCACCCTCGATCAGCCTGGGGGTGACGGCATCGGGCGAGATCACTGCCCGCAGCACTGCTGACCTTGGCTTCCGCGTCCCCGGCACGGTGGCCGAGGTGCTGGTGGACGAGGGTGCGGTCGTCACCAAGGATCAGGAACTGGCCCGCCTCGACACGCACGAACTCGATCTCCAGGTGGCCCAGGCCGAGGCGCAGGTCGCGTCGGCGAAGGCCAATTACCAGCGCACCGTTGATGGAGCCACGCCCGATCAGATCGCCGCCGCACGCGCCCAGGTGGCTCAGGCCGCCGCTGGTCTGCGCCAGACCAAGGGCGCAGTGACGGATCAGGATCTGGCTGCCGCCGAGTCGGCGCTTCAGCAGGCTCTCGCACGCCAAGCCGACATCGCCGCCGGACCGAAGACTACCGATCTTCAGCAGGCGCAGGCGGCGGTGCAGCAGGCCCGATCGAACCTCGACATGCAGCGCACCAACCTCGCGGCGGCAAAGGAGCGTGCCCGTCTCCAGGTGGAATCCGCCGCAAACACCCTGCGCAACGTCCAGGATGCCTACTCGCGGATCTACTGGAGCAACCGCGAGATTGAGCGACTGCCTGGCGATCTGCCACAGGCGCTGAAGGATCAGGAGTCCCAGGCCCAGCGCGCCGTGGACGATGCCGGAACCGCGCTACAGAATGCGCAACTCGCCTACGACCAAGCGAAGCAGAACGAGGTTGATGGAGTCCGAGCATCTGAGGCCCAGGTAAGCGGTGCCCAGGCCAGCCTTCAGAAACTGATTGACGGAGCCACCGCCGATCAGCGTGCGGCCGCCGATGCCGCCGTTTCGCAAGCCCGTGCTACGTTGGAGAAGCTGAAGGGCGACCAGCGCGCCGGCCAGATCGCCGCCTCACAGGCCGGCCTCGCCGCCGCCCAGGCGAACCTCGGCCAGCTTACCTCCGGCCCCACCGAGGCCACCGTGGCCGGTGCCTTGGCTCAAGTGCAGGTTGCCGAAGCTGCCCGTGATTCGGCCAAGCTCAACCGCGAGAAATCGTCAATCCGCGCCCCCTTCGACGGCATCGTCTCCGCTGTCAAGATCGATCCGGGCGACCTCTCGAATGGCTCGGGCCAGATGATCATCCAGGTGGTTGATGTCAGCGAGCTGCGGGTCGAGGTCAACATTAGCGACTCCGACGTGGCCAAGGTGCGCGAGGGCCAGGTGGCCCAGGTGCAGGTAGACGCCATCGCTGGCCAGACGTTTCAGGGGAAGGTGATCTACGTCGCGCCAACCGCAACGGTGACGGGCACGGTGCGTACCTACACCGTGCGGATTGTCCTTGAGACGCAGGGTGCCCTGCGCGCCGGGATGAGCGCCCGCGTCAGCATCCAGATCTAAGTCCGCTCCGGGTCGGGGGGCGGTGGGGAGAGGAATACATTCTCTCCACACCACTCTTCTGGCAGAAAGGTAGTTCAATGACGAGTAGCCTCCGCGAGCGTCGCCGTCAGGTACTCCGCGACGAGATACTTACGGCTTCGCAAATGCTCATCGCCGAGCGCGGCTACGCCGCAATGTCAATGGATGATCTGGCCTCCCGCGTTGGCGTCTCGAAGCCCACTCTCTACAGCCAGTTTTCCACCAAGGAAGAACTGGTGGTGGCGATGGCGACCCAGGTGATGGAGCGCCTCTTCTCGGTGGTTGATGACGATGGCGAGACAGGCCGCTCGGCCCTTGATCGTCTGACCGACCTGCTGCGCACCAGCATTCAAGTGCAGCTTGACCAGCGCTTCACCGCGATGCAACTCTGGATGCCCGAAATCGTGCATATGCTCAAGGCGCACCAGGAACCGCTCGATCAGATCTGTAAGATGGACGCGGCGGTGATTGATCTGGTGCACCGGGCAATCAGCGACGGCGAGATCGATCCTCAGCTTGACCCGCCCAGCGTGGTGAGGATCTTCTACGCGCTATTCATGTCGCCCAACATGGGTCGGCTGAGTCTCACTGGCACCCCTAGCCCCGAGATGATGCCCAATGACGTTGCGACATTCTTTCGGCGCGGCCTGGAACCACGGTAGCCGATTGTGGATTGCCGATTGTGGATTGTGGATTGTGGATTGGGCCAATCCACAATCCACAATCCACAATCTGCAATTCAAAGCAGGCTCGCCAGAGCCACCGCACCAAAGACAAAGATGATCATCCCGGCCCCACGGTTAATCCAGCGCAGCAGATCGGGCGTCACCCGGCTGCGCAGCAGGCTCACCCCACCGCTCAGCAATATCCACCAGAGGGCCGAGCCACTGAACACCCCCGCTACGAGCAGCAGTGCGTCGCCGTAGCCGCTTACCCCGCTCGCCATGCCCATCCCGGCAAACACACCCGCGAAAGAGATGATCGTCGCTGGGTTGGTTATTGTGAGGGCCAGGGTAGACATGTAAGCCCCCAGCAATCCGCGAGCGCCTACCGCCGCTGGGCGCTCGGACGGAGCCTCGAAAAACGTGCGCACCCCCAGGTAACACAGGAAGATCCCGCCCAGCAGTCGCGTCCACAGACTTACCCCCGTCAGCAGATCCGCTACCGCTGTTAGCCCCAGGGCCGCGACCATCCCGTAGATCATATCCGCCGTCGCCGCGCCCATCCCCGACACAAACCCCGTCATCCGACCGTCGGCCAGGGTACGCCGGATGCACAGCACCCCAATCGGCCCCACCGGAGCCGCAATCGCGAACCCCACCAGCATCCCCCGCAGCAAAAAACTTATGTCCATGGCATCCGTATCCTTCAAAGCTGAACATGAGCAGGTTGATGCTATACTAGTGCAGATTCTCGGAAGTCTGCACCGGGTTTGATTATCGTGTCTGCACGTGCGATTCGGTGGCCGGTGGCCGGCCACCGGCCACCGGCCACCGAATGTTGAAGTGAGGTAGTGATATGGCTGAGCTTACCAAGGTTGCCCTGTTTACTAATGAATACCCGCCGAACGTCTACGGTGGCGCTGGCGTTCATGTTGAATATCTGAGCAAGGCTCTGGCAAAACTGATGGATGTGGAGGTGCGCTGCTTCGGCGCACAGCAGTCGGAGGTCAACCACATAACCGTGCGCGGCTACCCGCTGTGGGATGAGGTAAGACGGAATACCGACCCGCGATTTGGTGGTGCGCTTGACGCCTTCACCCGCTCACTGCTGATGTCTAAAGATGCCCTCGACGCCCAGATCGTCCACTGCCACACATGGTACACCGATATGGGTGGTCTGCTTGCGGGTAAGCTCTGGGGCGTTCCCTATATCCTCACTATTCACTCGCTTGAACCCCTGCGTCCCTGGAAGGTGGAGCAACTGGGTAACGGCTACCACCTCAGTTCGTGGATGGAGCGCACCGCGATAGAGCAGGCCGACGCGATCATCGCGGTCTCGAAGGAGACTCGTCAGGATGTGCTGCGCCTGTTCAACATAGCCCCCGAGAAGGTGCATGTGATCTACAACGGGATTGACCTGGCCGAGTATCGTCAGTCTGAGTCAACCGAGGCTCTCACCCGCTACGGGGTAGATCCGAACCGACCCTATGTCCTCTTTGTGGGCCGGATCACGCGACAGAAGGGCATTATCCACCTGGTCAACGCCATTCCACAGATCGATCCGTCGCTCCAGGTGGTACTCTGCGCCGGTGCGCCAGATACGCCCGAGATCGCCCGCGAGATGCAGGAGGGTGTGGACGCCGTGAGCGCGAATCGCTCCGGTGTGATCTGGATTCGGGAGATGCTGGCTCGCCCCGATGTGATTCAGTTCTACTCTCACGCTGCCGTCTTCTGCTGTCCTAGCGTCTACGAACCTTTCGGGATCATTAACCTGGAGGCGATGGCCTGCGAGACGGCGGTGGTCGCCTCGGCGGTGGGCGGAATCAAAGAGGTGGTGGTGCCGGAAGAGACCGGCGTGCTGGTCAACCTCCAACTCAAGGAAGGTGGCTTTGATCTGGCCGATCCAGCAGCTTTTGAGGCTGATCTGGCCGCCGCGATCAATCGGGTGGCCCTCGATCCGGATCTGCGCGCCCGCTTTGGGGCGGCTGGTCGCCGCCGCGTTGAGGAACACTTTAGCTGGGATGCTATCGCTCAGCAGACGGCAGAACTCTACCGCTCGCTGATTGTGGATTGAGCTACTGGCATATCGGCCAACAGATCAGAGGTGCAATTGATGAATACAACCCAGCCTATCTTTATCGGCACTGATTTTGGAGCCACCACCTCGAAGGTTGGTGGTGTCTGGGGAGATGGCTCGCCCATATCAACCAGCCTGCTCCAGCAACCGACGAACGCGCACCTCGGGCCGGATGTGGTTGTGCGCGGCTGGGTTGAGGCGATCAGCATGTACCTGGAGCAGCATGGGCTGCACTGGGATCAGGTTCGCGGGGTTGGGGTCGCCATCCCCGGCCCGCGTCGGAGCTATGGCGTGCTTGAGCGCGGTCCCAATCTGCCCGAGAGTTTCGTCGGGTTTGATGTTTATCGCGCCTATCGCCAGGCTCTCTCCGCACGGGCGGGGCGGGAAATCGCGCTGGCAGTAGGTAACGACGGGAATATGGGCGGGGTCGCTGAGGCTGCACGGGTGCGCGGCACCGATGACGGTACGGTGCTGCTGCTCGCCCCTGGCTCTGGCCTCGGCTGCGCCTATATCGGCCAGGATGGCATGCCCCTCGACGGCGATACCCTCGCCGGTATGGAGGCCAGCCATATGCCCGCGCCCCTGCACATTCTCGATGCGCGCCCTTACCCCTGTGGCTGCGGGCGGGACTGGGGCTGTATCGAGGTCTACACATCCCTGGCCGGGTTGCCCTATTTGCTTGCTGATCGGCTGGATCGCTACCCCGATCACCCTCTTGCATCGTCGTCTCTTGGTGTCAAAGAGCGTTCCCTGGCTCTGCGTGGACTAGCCCAGAGCGGCGATCCGCTCGCCAGCGAGATCTTTGATTTCCAGGCCCGTGCCCTTGGCCTGCACGTGGCGAGCTTGGCCATGGCTCTCGATCCGAAGTTCGTGGTGATCGGCGGCGGCCTGATGGATACAGGTGCGACGACGGACGCCTTTCGCGAGCGATACCTGCGAACCATCCGGGAGTCGGCAGAGCCGTACCTTTGGCCCGCCCAACACACCAGCCTGCAGATTGTCCCGGCGACCTTGGGCGATCTCTCGCAGGCCATTGGGGCGGCCCTGGTGGCAAAGATTATATTTTCTGGTACAATAAAGTTCGCAGGTACGTGACAATTTGGGTGTTCATAAGGCGCTTTTGATGTGCTGTACCTGAAATATGAGACCCAGCACCTGAAATCTTGTCATAGAATGGAACTATCTGGGTTATAAATTCACGTATAATACGAGGATAACAGCAGAAATAATGTAAGGATGCACTTTTATGGATGTAACCGAAACCATGGATCGGGAAGTAATCATCGAACGAGCAGAGGCCGTGCGGTTTTGGCTCTTGAGCTTACCACTATCAAGCCGAATAACCAGCGCCATTCAGCGTGAACTTGGCGCGATCATTGCGGATGATCCGGGTGAGTATACGTACGGACAGCGTCCGCTCACCGGATTGAACGTCGCTGAGTTTATTGTCGAGTTGCACCGACCAAATGGCGGTGCTGTGGGGCGGGTGAAACGGGTCAGTGAATCGGTGCTGAACGATATTCGGGCGGCGATACGGGCGAGCGATAGACGTTATGGGCAGGTGCCTCCCACACCCGCAGATGCCGTGCCGGAAGTGGTGGACGTTCCTGCGCCTGCAGCCGTGCCGGACGTGCCGGAAGTTCCTGCGCTCGCAGCCGTGCCGGACGTGCCGGAAGTTCCTGCGCCCGCAGCCGTGCCGGACGTGCCGGAAGCTCCTGCGCCCGCAGATGTTGTGGAAACGTCGCAGACTGAAGATGTCCCCCCACCTCGACGTCGTCCTGGCCGACCCAAAGGGTCTACCAAAAAAGCACGGAACGGGACTGCGCCGCAGGTTGAGCAAGCAGCCACCGAGACACCAAAACCGCGCCGTGGACGGCCCCGCCGTCAGATCGCACCTCCCGCAATCGTTACTGCCGCTGCGACGAAAACTGTGCCTGAAATGCTGACGCCTCCGCCCGTCGCACCTACCGCGTATGAGTGCAATGACCCAACGCTAAACCAGATCATTCGGCTCTGGCCGTCGCTTCATCCGCATGCGCGTCGTGCGATAGTCATATATGCCAGTATGCTCTGGGCAGAGACCGCGAACGAGAAGTAGCAGGGGTTAGGGGTCAGGGGGCAGGTTTTAGGTGTCAGGTGTCAGATATGACGGAAATCTGCCCCCTGCCTCCTGCCTCCTGCCTCCTGCCTCCTGCCTCCTGCCTCCTGCCTCCTGCCCCCTGCCCCCTGCCCCCTGCCCTCGCTCACTTCCGCCGCCGCTTGGAGGCGAGCAGGCTGGCGACGGGGTCGTCCGTGGGTGCGGAAGCAGGCGGTGACACCTCAACCTCGCTGGGTGGCGACGGGGGTAGCGCTGGGGTAACGGGGGTGGGGCGACGGGCGCGGGCGCGGGCGGACTGGAGCCGGATCATCGCCGCATCTTCAGCGGCGGGGACGGTATCGGGACGCGGACGGCGGGTTGGCAGAGTGAAGGTGTCGCGGCGCACGAACACTCGACGAAGGGCGATGTCGAGGGGGAGCAGGCAGAGGGCCAGCCAGAGCAGCGGCAGGCCGATCTCGCTCACCTGACCAACTTGCTGGCCCGCTGACTCGAACAGGCTGGCGGGCGGCGGATCGCTGCGGCCGCCGGTGAGGGTGGCGAGACCCGTCAGTAGGTCGGGGTCGCTGTTGCGCGGACCGTATTCGGGTGAATAGCTCACCACCAAACCACCGCTGGCCGAGCCGATGGGCTGTCCCTTCGTGTCAACCGCAGCTACCTGAGCCAAATAGGCACCGGGCAGGTCGGCAGGCACCACGGCGCGGTAGCGACCCGGCCCAACCTGGGTGAAACTCAAAACCGACGACGTGCCGGTCGGGTCGAGCAGACGGCCCTGGATCGTCGCCGAGGTCAGAGGCGTCCCATCAGCGCTACTGGCGGTCAGATCGAGGGTGGCCTGGGGGCCGTCGCTGTGCGTCTCCAGGGAGAGCAGTTCGCTACGAACCGGGGGCAGCAGGGTATCAACAATGCCCACTGCCAGACGCGGGAATCCCGGCCAGACAATCAGATCTTTGGCCCACTGCCCCTTCAGATCACTTGTCCATGCCAGGCTTCGCCCCAGACCATACTGCCACATCGCCAGAACCGGCGCACCATCGGGCGTCACCAGCAGGGTGCGGGCGGCGGCGCGGGGAACCGTGGCGTTATAACCGTAGAGCCTCGGCAGGCTGCCGATGTCGCGCAGCAGCGGTGCGGGCAGGGCGACAACCGGGGTGAACGGCCCCTCAATACTATCGCGCTGGGCGACCCGCACTGTCTCCGAGAGAAATATCTGCGGTACATCGGCGGCGCTCTCCACGCGGTAGAAGGCTCCGCCGCCCCGGTGGGAGATCGCCTCTAGGTTTGGGTTGGCGTCAGCACCTATCGAGACAATCGTGATCGTCACGCCGGATGCGCGCATCTGGTCAATCAGATCGGCGTAATTGCTGTCGGCCTGCCCATCGGTGAGCAGGATCACATGCCGGACGCGGGCATTCACCTGAGTCATCGCCGTGGCAGCGAGGTCAATCCCGGTGCGGATGTCGGTGCCGCCACCTTCGCTCACATTGCCGAGAGCCTCCTCAATGGCCAGCAGGTCGGGTAACGCCTGCATCGGCAACACCGTCTGAGCCAGATCATCAAAGGCAAAAACGCCGATCTGGTCGCTGCGTGCAAGGCCAAGGGTCGCCTGATAAACCGCCTCTTTGGCCAGAGCAAGCTTCGTGCGCCCATTATTCACCGGCTCGCTCATACTGCCGCTGCGGTCAATCACCAGGGCCAGGCCGAGGTCAGGCCGATCCTGCGTCGCCGGTGGATCAAGCTCAACTGGCAAGGCATCGGCGATAGCGGTGCGTCGCCAGCCACCCGCGCCGAATGACTCACCTCCGCCGATCATCGCCAAACCTCCGCCCTGCTCACGCACATACGTAACCAAGGCCGTCTGGGCGATCTCGGAGACAGCGGATGCGCGGACATCAACCAGCATCACGGCGGCGTAATCGCGCAGGCGGGACTGGTCGGCGGGCACTTGGGCAGGCAGAATCAGGTCAACTCGCATGCCAGCGGCGGACAAGGCAGCCTGGAGGGGCGCGGCCCGGTCGGCTACCGAGGCGACGAGCAGGATACGCGGCGGGCCAACCACCTGGGTAAAGGCGGCAGCGCGATTGTTGAGGGGCTGGGTATCGGCAGGGGCATCAATACGGGCCTCAATGCGACGAAACCCGGCCTGCCCAGCGGGCACGCTCAGACTCAACTCACTGGAACCAACGGGAAGTTGCACCTCCTGGGAAGCAACCATCTGGCCATCGGCGAAAACCCCCATCCGGGTCGGACCCGCGACGCTACTCTGAATGCGGACGCGGACAGACAGATCTTGGCCCTCGCGGGCGGTGCCGGGGGCAATCAGAGCGGTGATCAAAACATCGGCACCGTCTGTTCCGGCCAGGGGAATCGCCTCAATCGGCACACCACGCAGGGCAGCCAGACGAGCCGCATCAGCGGCGCGGCCAGTGTTCTCACCTCCGTCCGAGAGCAGCACCAAGCGTTTCTGGACATCAGCGGGGAGCAGAGCCAGACCAAGCTGGATTGCGTCAGCGATATTGGTGCGGCTGCCGAGTACCGCCGAGCTAAGACGGCGCAGGGGCGAGGCGGGGGCAGGTGCCCGCTCAACAGCAGATGATCCGCCGAAAACCACCACAGCAGCCTGATCACGCGGGCCAGCGGCGGACATGGCCGTATTCACATAGGCCAGAGCGCGCTCACGCAGAGCCGGGGATACAGAGTCGCTGCCATCAATCAGGAAGACCACAGCGGTATCGTTCACCGCACGCACCACCTGCGCGCCAGCCAGTGCCAAGACAAGGGATGTCAGCATGAGACTGCGCAGCACCAGCAGCGTGGCATAGCGCACCCAGCCAATCCGCCCGATAGTCAGCGCACGGGACAACCACGCCAGCAGCCAGATCGGCGGCAGGATTAGCAGTAACCAGAGAGCCAGAGGAAAGATAAACGAGAGTGTCATGGAATTACTCTAGCACCGATTGAGAGGAGGTGCGAGAGTTCTCGGCGCTGCATCGCCGTGGGGCTAAAGCCAATACTTTTCGAATAAGCCGTCAGATGCCATCCACGAATAGGTCACGAATACGCGAATAAGGCTCTGCACCGGGCTATTCGTATATTCGCGTCCTATTCGTGGACGGCGCGGCATGGCCTTATTCGGAAAGTATTGGGGCTAAGACAAGGTTTCAGGTGCCAGGTTTCAGGTTTACAGTTCGTAGTGCAGGCTTCCAGCCTGCCGACGCGCATCTAGCGGGCTGGAAGCCCGCACTACAAACACCGCACACTGTAAAGCTGTTCT
>CAIXLU010000358.1 GCA_903920315.1 uncultured Oscillochloris sp. | reverse complement strand
TCAGTGCTACCGGGTTTTCTTGCCCTACGACCCGACCCTCACGCTGCACGATCTCGTGCTGCTCCCTGACCGCGATCTGCCCCCGGACACGCCCCCCCCCGATGCGGATCACGCGGGGGATGGCCCGATCTCCGCTGATGCGCTGCTCGACCTGTGGCAGCAGCTTTCCCCCGAGGGCCAGCGCGCAACGATGCACACGATCCGTGCCATGCTCGCCCGCGCATCGGCATCGGGGGGGTAGGTCGTCATCCGTGAGAGTGTGTACGCTTTATGCTAATAGAGCATAAAGCGTACAAAGAGCGCGGCGATCTCGAAAGATCGCCGCGCTCGGTGCGTCATGGGCCGATACGAACGTTGAACTCTGCTGGCGATCCCGTAGGGTTCGCCACCGGATCGACGTTGTTAGTGATCTCGACGGTCACGCCGCACTTGGCACATACAAACGTGGGCGACTCGATGCAGATGCATTGTGCATGCATCCTGCATCGTGCATATGCACCGTTGCAGGTGCAGGTGCATCCCGCATAGCTACATCCATCGTGCATTAGTGCGTCCTGCATAGCTGCATCGTGCATTGGTGCATAGACCATAAAAACCTCCGAATCAAAAGAGGGCCGCTCGTAAGCAACCCTCGCATCGTTAACCCTTCGCGTTGACCCCTCGCGTTGACTACACCGTTAACGCTCGCGTTGGTTCGCCGTCGTCGTCGCCAATTGCGGCGGCGATCCTGGCGAGTCGATCTTGTTTCTTACCCGCAAGTCGTTCGGCGATTTTGTTCTTGCTCAGACCGTTATTGTAAAGCCTTCTAATGTCGGTATCGCTCAGTATCGGATCGGTCGCGATACCGGCGATACCAGTATCATGGGCGGTATCGGGCAGTGATACCGCCAATACCGGCACTTCATCCGATACTGGTATGTGCCCCACAACCGACGTAGACGACGCAGGAGAGGTCGTAACGCTTAACATATCTCCTTCAAGCACCGGAGCCAGATCGTAGACCAAGGCGTACCAGTTGTTGCGTTCGGGGTGCCAGACGACACCAACGCGAGGCTGTCTCATCGCCGCCTCGATGATGGGAAGCGGACACCCATGAAACTTGGCGCGTGTGCTGACCAATGCGCCCAGGTATATGATGTAGTCAAAGCACCCTTTGAGATCGGCATTGCCCTGGATGCCGAGTGCCTCGACCGTATCGTTCTGACTGGCGATCATGATGCACTCGCCGACCTTGCGCCCGTTGACCAGTCGCTCGATCAACGATTTGCCTGCATGCGCCTTTGCGCCTCGACCATCAAGCTCCTGGGAGATGCTCAGAAACTCGTCACCCACATAAACCCGCAGGGGAAACTCACCCTCTCGGATCTCCCCTCGGTCGAGTTGAACGAAACGACGTTGCATCTCGGCAGACATTGTGCGCAACGCCCCGTCAATAGCCGTCCAGTTCAACCCGCCGCCTACGACGGAACACGGCCATTTGCCGGGTGAGTTGTGTGGGTCAAGCGCAATCAGCTCGGCGTTGCGCCGGGTGATGATAGTGCGCAATACGGTCGTCTTGCCCGACCCCTTTGGCCCAGCAATCAATACATTGACTGGCCCTGCATCGGCTGCAATCGTACTGAGATTCATGCTCTGCACCTTCACAGCCGGTTGTGCAGGCTGCACAGGGAGCGATACAGGTACACTGACTTTCGATGCAGGTGCATTGGACTTCGATGCAGGTGCATTAACCTCGATGGTGTAGAAACTTCGCATATCCAACGGGATACCGAGCGCCTTGGCTTCCTCAACGGTCGGCATGCGCGTCTTAGGCGGTTTGGGATCTCGCCGCTGAATCAGCCAAAAATAGGCACTCAGCACGCCAAGGATGCCGAGGCCGACGAACGGGTCATTCAGTGCGTTGACAATCCAATCCATACGCAGTTCTCCTTTCGAGCCTCTAACCTTGGGCGCTCAGGATTTTGACTGCTTTTACTATATCACGTACCGCCGACATCATGACCTTTTCGGGGACAAAGGTGAACACAAGCGCGGAGATCAGACCGATGACGACCGGCGCGGTGTTTGGCGTCCCTGCGGCATTCATGAGATCGGGTATTTTGTACCCAATCAGCAGCGGCAGGGTGCGACCGGCAACCGTCACCGGCACCCCGTAGGCCGTCGTAGCAAAGTCAAGAGCAGCGACACCAGCGGCAGTGACCAAGATCGCGCCAGGGAGCCGATGGCGATACGCCCAGGCGACGACTTCGACAATGGAAAAGATAATTGGCACAATCAGCCAGCGTCCTTGATCGGTCGGAATCGCCACACCGCCCCACAGCGCGATGGCCGTAACCGCAACCGATGTGAAGTACGCGCCGATGAGCCACATCACGCCGACGATGGCGATGCTCAGTACCGCCAGGACGACCCGTGCGGCGATCTCGCCCCGGCGAACCGAGTATGCGGGGATGTTCTTTACCGTTGCCAAGATTACTCCTCAATGCCCGCCTTGATGTCGGGCCAGCTCAGATCCGAGTTGTTGAATTTACGACCCGCCGCCCGTGCTGCTTTGTACGCCGCGTCCCGACCAAAACCCGACCACACTCGACCAAAAATGCCATGACAGAATCCTGTCTGGATGTCTGTCTGGAACTTCTGAGAGGCGATTCTAGCATACTTTCGTTGTGAGGCAGGCAGACACAACGGCATTCACAATGCCCGTTCTGGGTCATCTGGAGTAGCACTACGGTCACGTCATGGATACCCCCGCCCGATGATATGACTCCGCAACTCCTTGCGCTGTGGCACCAACTTTCGGCGTCAGAACGACACGCGGCGCTGACCGCGCTGCGCATCGTGTGCGATTCGCCTGCGACGCCGTAGGTGTCCGCCATGTGACGATCCGCTCAGGCGTCGCGACCCTCATGACGCTTCGTGCGACAGGGCACGAAGCGTCATGAGGGTCGCGCTGCCATGCAGTAGTCGCCGCACTCATTCCTTGATGTCAGCGGTGACACGAGGGAGAGGGTCACGTCATGGTCACGATTTCCACGCTGCCGGGGTCAGGCCATACCGAAGCACCGAGGTATCACGGGTATCCCGGACGATCTGGGAGGTCATGGCGCACTCCGCACCGATCCCGTTGAGGCGGATGGTGGTTAACGGCTGCACGGTGAGGACGAGGGGATCGGTGGGCATGTCGCAGCTCCGGATACGCAAACGCGCCACCTAGTCAGATGACCAGATGGCGCGTATCGCATAGAGGTGGTATGTGTCACCGATGCGGCGGTGCCGTTCGCCGTGTCGGATCATGACATCAGAAGAGGTATGCTATAATTCGCTCTCGTTAGAAGTTGCCCAAGAGGGCCACTCACCGCCTACCTTTTCTTTGACAGGGAAGTTAAGCGATGAATGGAGACCTCTTGAGGTTCACAAACCATGATCGCCGTAAACGGCTCACAATCACCGAATCCTAGCAGATATGTGATATTTTTGCAAGATCATCACATTCGGTATGTGTCCTGCACAGCGATCCTGTTCCGCCATACCCTCGGGGTATGGACGCAGGAGTTATCCATGACTACCCCGCCGTGTCTCGCGGGTCTTCCCGTTCCTTCCCATGCCGCCGTAGACAAACTGCTCGTCCACGCCTTCTTCGCCGCCAGGATGCCCCCCGATGGGCATCCCTGGAGCGACCTCATGAACAACCTGAGTGCGATTACACCGTCACTATCAAAGATTTCCGCACCCCAAACACGCGAGGGACATACATATGGGAGTGTGTGCGACGAACAACCGTCGGCGCGATCCTCGCCGGATGCCACGACGACGACGGCGACGATAGCTCGGGGGCCACCGCGACACGACAATTCCGGCAATAACAAAGCCCTGGTCTGAACCAGAGCTTCGTTCGTGTCTATCCGTTTTCGATGTCCGAGACTCGCCATAAACGAGTTGTTCGGAGAAGAGTACAGCTATGTCTGATTATAGCATACCTGTCCCGCCACACAACACGTCCCGCCCCGGAACACCCGTACACCTCAAAGAGAAGAGCGGCATCGTCTCCCATTCGCTCCATGCCGACCCGACGCCCTTTTCCGCCGTCCCCCAAGAGTTGCGCACGCGCCCTCAGTGGGTCATCTGGCGCTACGGCCCGCCCCGCAACGGGGGGAAGCGACCCAAGATGCCCTACAACCCCCTCAGCTTTGCGACGGCCAGCGTCACCGACCCCTCCACCTGGGCCACCTTTGATGAGGCACTCGCGGCACTGAAAAGCAAGAGCGGAGCCTTCAACGGTCTCGGCTATGTCTTTAGCGCAGACGACCCCTTCACAGGGGTGGATCTCGATGGTTGTGTGAACGGAGATGTTGTCACCCCCGACGCACGTGATCTCATCACCACGCTGCTCGGTGCCTACGTCGAG
>CAIXLU010000357.1 GCA_903920315.1 uncultured Oscillochloris sp. | reverse complement strand
TGCCACCGTATCGCCGTGGGGCTGAATGCCTTCGCGGCCTCACATAGGCCGCTTCAGCGGCCTTCGTAAACGTAGCCGAGGCGTTTACGCCCACGGCACAAGCAACCTGCGATCTTTGCACCAGACAACCATGCGACTCGTGTACAATACCCCGAAATTATGGGGAGGAGGAGCGATGAACGGACAATATCGCAAAGACATCCGGCCTGGGCTGCGGGTGTCAATGATACGCAAGGAAGATCAGCGCACGGGACGAAGGACGCTTGGCGTGGTGAAGGACATCCTCACCTCGGCGGCGCAGCACTCGCGTGGGATCAAGGTGCGCCTGGAGGACGGCCAGATCGGGCGCGTCCAGGAGATTGAGCCGGCAGTAGTCGGCTAGATAGACGAAGGAGGGTCCGATGCCGCGTAAAGCCGCCGCGCCAGCGCACGTCTACCAGCTAAAGATCACGCTCAAGGACAGCAAGCCGCCGATCTGGCGGCGGGTTGAGGTGCCGGACGATATTACCTTATCCAAACTCCACGCGATTATCCAGGCCGCGATGGGCTGGACAGACTCGCATCTGCACATGTTCACGGTTGGACGGACGTCGTATGGTGTGCCGGATCCAAGCTATGATGACGATGTCCGTGATGAGCGGCGAGTCAAGCTAAACCAGTTGTTCACGGAGCCAAAGCAGAAGTTTAGCTACGAGTACGACTTTGGCGATAGCTGGACGCATGTGGTACTGCTAGAGCAGATCAGCGAGTCAGTGCCGGGCGTGCGCTACCCGCGCTGCACGGCGGGCAAGCGGGCCTGCCCGCCCGAGGACTGCGGCGGGATCTGGGGCTATGCGGATTTCCTGGCGACCATCACTGACCCGGAGAATCCTGAACACGACGACATGATTGAATGGGTAGGCGGCGAGTTTGATCCGGAGCTGTTTGACCTAGACGAGGTCAATGCAGCGCTCTGATTCGAGCCATGTTCGAGAGGTGCCTGCCTTATCGCTCGGTCACTCCTCATCATACGCGTGGTACTGTGGCGGTGCCTCGCCCCGCGACTCGACGACCCGTGGGTAGCTGCCGCCATCGGCCCGCAGTTCGCTGCCCATGACGGTGACGGTGAACTCGTGGCTGTCGCCGTAGTCGAAGAAATACATGAACGCGTGCTTGGGTACGAGGCCGAGGGCACCGATCTGGGTGTTGGTGGTAATTCGGTGGTCGGGGGCCGGGTTCCGGCGGCCGGACACCGGAACCCGGCCCCCGAGTTCGCGTGGGCAGGAGTCATACACAATCCGGTACGAACTTTCAGAAAGCTGTACTAGCCAGAAAGCGGCGCGTGTGTGCGGAGATCTCCGGCGGCTGATCACGCAGATCCTCGCGTAGCCGTGCCAGTTCCGCTGCCGTATCAACGTCGTACCAGGTCGGCAGAAGGGCGACACGCAGCCCTAGTTCGCAGGCGATAGCCAGGGTGTCGCGCAGCACATCCGGCGTACTCATCGGCACCTCACGCAGCAGGAGTGGTTGCGGCTGGCGCAGACCAATCAGGTAGTAGCCGCCGTCGTCGCAGGGGCCGATCACCACATCTGCGCCACCCTCAAGCTCACCAAATGCCCGCCTCAGATAGTCCACCGGCAACGTGGGGCTGTCGCTGTCCATCACCACCGCATGCGCCGCACCATCGGCCAGCGCATCGCAGAGCAGATTATTGAGGCGCTCGCCAAGGCCAGTGCCGCGCTGTGGAGTCAGAGCCATCTGCGGGGCCAGATCGCGGAAGTAGCCGGCGGCATCCTCCGGCAGATAGGCGATGGTGCGGCGCACACCAGCCACCTGATCCATCAGCGCGAGCGTGTCGCGCAGGAAGCAGGTGTAGAGCGCCGCCGCCGTCATGCCATCGAGGGGCGGGCAGAGGCGTGTCTTAGTCTGACCGGCGACGGGTTCTTTGGCGACAACCAGCAGGGCGTTGTGGGTCATGAGATTTAGCGACTCCTCACGGGAGCCAGTGCAACTACCCTCAGGTGAAGGTCATCAGCGGCGCGCTGCCGGTCTTTTTTATGATGTCGAGTTGATCTCTGACGCGCTCGTAGGCTGTCGCCAGGGGAAAGATCGTCTTGCTGACCTGCATATCAGCATCGGTAGAGAGCGGGTGCCAGAAGACGCCGTCGCTGTTCACTGTGAGCTCAGGGTTCACGCTGATCATGCTCAGCTCATAGCCCTCGGTCGAGAAGCCACGCCGCGCCAGGGGCCGGATGAAGTGATCTTCTTCGGGAATACCCAGCCCCTGATGAAACGCGCAGATCGCGGCGATATGCGCCGCGTTCGCTGGCGTCTCCGTTGTCGAGAGGCGCACGCGAAAACCCGCTCCCTGGAGCGCCACGATCCCCGCGACCGTCTTCACCCAGGAGCCAGCCCCGCGATAGGCGTCGTGGTCCTCGGCCCGCCCGCCATCAAGGCTCACCTGGACGATCAGGTTGTCGTTGGCGATAGCGGATAGCTTCGCCAGCCGCGTCCCGCGCAGCAGCATCGCGTTCGTGAGCAGGGTCGTCCGCACCCGCGCCGACGCATAGGCCAGCATCGCGTAGATCTCGCTCAGGATGAGCGGCTCGCCGCCGGTAAAGTAGACATCGGTACAGCCCAAATCAACCGCCTCGTCCACCAAGCGCGTCGCGTTCGCCAAGCCAATTGCCCGACGCGGTGCGGTCGGGCTTGACTCGGCTAAACAGTACGCGCAGCGCAGGTTGCAGTCGTAGTTGGTGTAGATCCAGAGCTTCCATTTCAGCTCCGGCACGGGATTGGCGGGCGCAGCATCCATCAGCGTCAACTGGTGGGTGGCGTCGGCTGCGTGGTCGTATCCCTCTCACGTAGCAGTTCGGCGACATCGGGCTCAATCGCCTCGGGCGTGTCAGTCGGCGCGTAGCGGCGGCACACAACCCCGTCCCAATCAACCAGGAACTTGGTAAAGTTCCACTTGATGGTGTCTATGCCCAGAAATCCCGGCTGCTGCGCTTTGAGGTGGGCAAAGAGCGGGTGTGTCTCCGATCCGTTCACATCAATCTTGGCAAAGATTGGGAACGTAACCCCGTAATTTCGCGTGCAGAACTGCCCAATCTCCGCCGCGTCCCCCGGCTCCTGGAGGAACTGGTTGCTGGGGAAGCCCAGCACAACCACCCCTTTATCCTTGAAGCGCTGGTACAGCGCCTCCAGCCCTGCGTACTGCGGGGTCAGACCGCAGTTGCTGGCCACATTCACCACCAGCAGCACCTTACCACGGTAGGCGGACATCGGCTGTGGAGTTCCGTCAAGCAGGTTCGCGCTGAAATCATGGACGCTCATGGCTCGTAGTCCTTTTGTTTTGTGATTCGGACAGTTCAGGCTAAAGATTATCGCTGGAGACGAAACGGAGAGAGAACCACACGCCCGCTCTGCGTGCCCTGTCCAACGAGGCTCCACTGACCAAGCAGATCGGTGGCCTCGGTGCGGAAACCAATCAGGACGTACCCATCGCCGCCGGCGATAGCCTGATAGGGCAGACCACGGGTGGTGCCATCGGGCAGGTTAAGCCACAAGCTCACGGGTTCATTTGGCTGGTAGCCACGCGCCTCAAATCCGAGAACGGTGCCGGGAATGCTCACATTTGGGTAAACCCGCCCGTTCGCAACGACGTTGGGGAGAGCGTTACACTCGCTCGTATTGCCCTCGGGCAAGGGGCCGTTGGGCGGGCTGTTAGGCGGCAGTCCAGGGCGGCGCTGACACGGCACCAGGGCGCTGCCCAGTAGTCCCTGGCGTACTTGACTCCCCACAAGCTCGAAGCGGGCGCGCTCAAAGTACTGCACCGTATAGTTACGGCCATCGTCAAGCTGCTCGGTGATCTCTTCGCTCAGAGGGAATCCATAGATCGCCAGACCGCCCTTACCTTCCCAGTAGCGTTTAAACGCACCAATCAGGGTGTGTCCCGTCTCTGGGAAGTAGCGCTGGGTCGCAGTGTTAGCAACCGGAGCAACGCGGGGAAATCCCAGGCCACGGGCGCGAAGATAGTCAGTGCCAATCAGACCAAGCCCGGCAAAAGCCGTGTTCCCGTTGCCGATTACCTCAAAGCGGGCACGCTCAAAGTACTGCACCACCCGCCCATCGCTCTTCTGCACAAACTCTTCGCTCACCGGGAAGCCGAAGATCGCCAAACCACCCCGGCTCTCCCAGAGCGTGCGGAAGGACCCGCCCAGGTAGTGGCCTGTCTGCGGAAAATAGGATTTTGCAGCCTGGGCCTGTCCCGCAGTCGGCGGCGTGGCTCCGAGCAGTAGCACCAACACAAGAAGGGTGAACGCCACCGTCCATCGTCCTCGTCGCAGGTTCATAGAGACTCCATTTCTGGCCGAGACCGTAAAGTAAAACGCTCGCGTTGCCTACGGTTCCGCTGCTCAGAGCAAGACCAACCGTGATATTTATGGTTTACAGTACGCATGCCCATCATACGAGAAGAGACTCACGATGTCAAGAGTTCTGGTCGCGGGTTCAGGGTATGAGCAAAGTCCTGTCACCGTATCGCCGTGGGGCTAAAGCCCTCGGCTCTTGGCTACGAAGGCCGCCTACGCGGCCTTAGGCATGCCGCGTAGGCG
>CAIXLU010000356.1 GCA_903920315.1 uncultured Oscillochloris sp. | reverse complement strand
GTCGTGGGCCGTGGCCAGCCGACCGGGCCAGGAGTGCGGCCACTCGGGCCACTCGCAGACCATTCCCCAGCGACCCTCGGGGCTGGCCTTCTCGACCACGATGCGGGCGCGGTAGCGGGTGGTGTCCTCGTCGGTGAAGATGATGGCGTGGTGTTCCGGGGTGATCATCGATCCCTCCAGGTGTAGTCTCCCAGGGCCGGGTCGGGCGAACAGAGGGACTCGCGGCCCCCAGCGGCAATCAGCGCCCGCAACCGGCGCTTCTCGGCGTAGGCGGTGCGTGCGTGGGCTTCCAGCGTCTTCGCCCGGTCGGGCTGGCGAGCCACGCGGGCCTGTTGGGCCTCCTCGTCCAGGCGGTTCGCCTCGGCGACGACGGCGGCAAGCTGGGCCTGAAGCTGGGCACGGGTGGGTGTCTTCTTCATTCGGTGCCTCCGAACCCGGTATGGTGGAACTCGGTGTACAGGTAGTGCCAGTGCCAGGTGCCGATGGTCGCCAGATAGGCGCTCGGCATCGAGGCGGGTGTCCGGCTCAGGTCGAGCAGACGCTTCACGGTGGCCTGCTGGTGCAGGCGGGCGACCACCGCGTTGACCAGGGCCGGGGGTGGCGCGGTGGGTCGCTCGTCGGGCGGTGGCGGGCCGAAGTCGAACGGGTCAAGCATGGTCATTTTTAGTAGCCCTCCGGCGCTCGGTAGCGCTCCAGATTCGCGAACCGCACGGTGGGAGCGTCAAAGCGCACGCGCACCACGCCGACCGGCCCGTTGCGCTGCTTGGTCACGTGGATCTCAGCAAGGTTCGTCCGAGGTGTGCCGGACTCGGCGTAGGCATCCTCGCGATAGATGAACATCACAATGTCCGCATCTTGCTCCAGCGCGCCGCTGTCGCGCAGGTCGCTCAGTTGCGGCACCTTGATTGATCGCTTCTCCACCTCTCGCGAGAGCTGCGACAGCGCCAGGATGGGACATTGGAGTTCGCGGGCTAACAGCTTCAAAGATCGCGAGATAAGAGACACCTCTTCGTTGCGGTTCTGCGCGTTCCCGCTGCCCATCAGAAGCTGGAGGTAGTCCACAATCAGCAGATCCAGGGGGCGCACCGACGCCAGCCGTCGTGCCTTTGAGCGCACATCCATCACCGACAGCCCTGCCCGATCCTCCAGGGCCAGCGGCGCGTCGGAGATTGCGCCGAGGGCCGAGACCACCACCTCATCACCCCGGCGCATCCGCTGGGCCACCTCCTGCGTGTTGATTCCGGTGTGGATGGCGAGCAATCGCTCGATCAGCTCTGTCCGGCTCATCTCTAAGCTCACGATCCCCACGCTCTGCCGTTGGATGACGCTCAGGTGGTACGCGATACTCATGGCCATACCCGACTTGCCCATGCTGGGGCGAGCGGCGAGAAGGGCCAACTGGCCGGGGCGCAAGCCGCCGCCGAGGATGCGGTCGAGGTCGATCAGGCCCGTGGGGGAGAGCCGTGCCTCATCCTCGTGCTGCGCATGCTCAAAGTACTCCAACGCCGCCGTACTCAACGGCACGAAGTCGGATCCGCGCTGGCGCTGGCTGACCGCGTAGATAACCTGCTCGGCGGCGTCCAGGGTTGTTTCGAGGTCAGGCTCCGTGTCGTAGCCCAGGATAGAGACCTTCCCACCCGCCTCGATGAGGCGGCGCAGCACGGCGGTATGCACGATGGCCTTGGCGTAGTATTCGACATGGACGGCAGTGGGCATCTCGGCGAGGAGGTCGCTGAGGAAGGAGAGCCCACCCACGAGATCGAGGCGATCCGTCCGGCGCAGTTCGCTGGCGACCGTGACCATATCGGGCGGGGTGCGCTTTGCGAGGCAGGCCAGCATCGCCTCGTACACCTGGGCGTGCTTTTCCAGGTAGAAGTCGGCGGAGTGAAGGGCATCGCTGACGGCCAGGATAGCCTCGCGGTCGAGCAGGATGGCCCCAAGAACGGCACGCTCGGCGGTCAGGTCGTAGGGGATGGGCTTTTCGGCCATTGTTACGCTCCCTGTGGGTACTGGCGCTGCAACGCGGCCAGGACCTCACGCTTGTCGGCAGGCGTTGGGGCGCGGCGGAACCGCGCCAGCCAGATCGGTCGCTCGCTGGGCGGCAGGAGCCAGATCAGGTCGTCAGACGGGGGCGGCTCGTCGAGGGCGGCGGGTGCGCCGCCCTGGGCAATCAGGGCCGCAATGTCGGGGCTATCGGCCTCGGCGATGCAGCGCTGGAGGCTGCTGCCCACTCGTCGGCCTGCCTCGCGGTCGTCGGCCAATATCTGGCGGACTCGGTCAGGGTGCAGGCGGCTGGCGCTGCGGATCGCGTCGGGTCGTTTGGCTCCGGCTGCCGCGAGGAGTGCGGTGGTCTCCGGGTGGTAGATTTCTTCCCCACCACCACCACCCGCCGAAGGCGTGGCGGGGGTAGGGGGTGGTGGATCTAATGACGGATCATGACG
>CAIXLU010000355.1 GCA_903920315.1 uncultured Oscillochloris sp. | reverse complement strand
CTGCGGGCCGTGGATAACGCCCAAGCGAGTCTGACTCAGGCGCTTCTGGCGGCTGATCAGGCCAAGCAGGACGAGATCACCGGCGTGGCGAAGGCTGAGTCCACTCTGAAGGATGCCCAGACTCAACTGAGCAGCCTCAAGGACGGCGCAACCGCCGCTGAACTGGCCAGCGCCCGCGCCTCGGTGGCCTCAGCCAAAGCCAACCTGTCTGCCCTCCAAACCCCGGCTACCGCCGATGAACTAGCCATCGCACGGGCCAGCCTGGAGCAAGCCCAGATCAACCTCCGCAGCCTGACCACTCCGTCATCGGCCAGCACCATTGCCAGCACCGAGGCCAATCTGGCTCAGGCTCAGGTGGCCTACGAGCAGGCCACGATTGACCTGGCCGACGCCGTTCTGACCTCGCCCTTCACCGGGGTTGTCTCGGCAGTAACCGCGAGCGTAGGCGATACCGCCAGTTCCTCGGCCACGATCTCGGTGATTGATCCGACCACGTTCTATGTTGACCTGAGCCTGAGCGAGAGCGACATTGGCTCCGTGGCCGTGGGCCAGCCGGTAAAACTGACCTTCGACGCCCTGAGCAACGTGGCGATTGATGGCACAGTTCAGTCGGTAGCCCCCGTCGCCACCGTCGTATCAAACGTAGCAACCTACACCGTGCGCGTGAGCTTCGCGCCCGGCACTGCGGCGCTGAAATCCGGGATGAGCGCCACGGGAGCCATCCAGACCGCCACGCACGAAAACGCCCTGCTGGTGCCCACACGGGCCATCCAGACGGTTGACAGCGCGAAGGTAATCCAGGTGCAGCGGGCAGGTCAGCCCCCGACGACCGTGAAGGTGACGACCGGCCTGGTGAGCAACGGCCAGACCGAGATCCTCGGCTGCGTTGATAGCGCCGCCCAGTGTGTGCAGATCGGTGACACGGTACTCGTCAGCAGCAGCACCACAACCAGCAGCACCACAACCAAGACCAGCACCAGCAGCCTGCTGAGTGGGCCTGGTGGCCCACCTCCTGGGATGCCGTAGGCAGATTGCAGGTTTCAGGTTTTAGGTTTTAGGTTTTAGGTTTTAGGTTTTAGGTTTTAGGTTTTAGGTTTTAGGTTTTAGGTTTTAGGTTTCAGGTTTCAGGTGCCAGGTGCCAGGTTTCAGGTGCCAGGTGCCAGGTTTCAGATCAGCTTTGCCCTTTGCGTCGTTCGTAGTAGGAGCTTCAGCGCCAAGTGGCTGAAGCCGCCACGACGAACCTGAAACCTGAAACCTGAAACCTTGTCTCAAGGATGAGGAACTTTCTCATGAACGCAATGATTGTGGCCCACGATCTGCGGCGCACCTACACGATGGGCGAGTTTGAGGTGCAGGCGCTGCGCGGGGTGAGCTTCGAGATCCGCCGTGGTGAGTTTGTGGCGATTGTGGGGCCATCGGGTTCGGGTAAGAGTACCCTGATGAATATGATTGGCTGCCTGGATACGCCCACATCGGGAAGCTACCACCTGGATGGACTGCCGATAGAGCAGCTTGATCCGGCCCTGCTCTCGGCGGTGCGCAACCGTAAAATAGGCTTCGTCTTCCAGCAATTCCACCTGCTGGCTCGCAGCACGGCCCTGGAAAATGTAGCCCTGCCTCTGGCCTATCGCGGCGGTATTTCAGCAGCCGAGCGCCACCGTAAGGCGGCAGCGGCCCTAGAGCGGGTTGGTCTGGGGGAGCGTATGGAGCATCGGCCCCAGGAACTCTCAGGTGGTCAGCAGCAGCGCGTAGCCATCGCCCGCGCTCTGGTAACAGACCCGGCCCTGTTGCTGGCCGACGAGCCCACTGGCGCGCTCGACACCAAAACCAGCGCTGAGATTATGGGCCTGTTCGCCGATCTGAACCGTGCTGGTATGACGGTCATCGTCGTTACGCATGAACCGGATGTGGCGCGCCAGACCAAACGATTGCTCGAAATTCGCGACGGCCAACTGGTGCGCGATGTATTAACCGCCGACGCTTGGCCCGATGAGACGCACGTGCAGAAGGCCCGTAGCCGCCGACTCCCGACGCGGCAGCAGTGGAGACTCCGCCATGAATACGCATAGCTCGGTGATGAAACGGGTCGCCCCGGTGGCGATCCCTATGAACGAGGCGGAACGTCTGGACGCCGAGGTTGACGCCCTGATGGATGGCGGGATCGGCTGGATGGAGACGCTTGGTTTCGCCCTGACCACCCTGCGCACCAATCCGCTGCGTACCCTGCTGACCACCCTCGGCGTGCTGATCGGTGTGGCGGCGGTGGTGGCCCTGCTCTCGATTGGGCGCGGCGCACAGAACTCGATCACCGCCTCGATTACCTCCAATGGCGCGAACCTGCTCACTGTGCGGGCCGGTGCATCCAGCAGCGGCGGCGTGCGTGGCGCGGTGGGCGATAGCTCCAGCCTGACGATGTCCGACGCTGAGGCGCTCGCCGATAGCTCGCGCAACCCCGACATCGCCCAGGTTTCGCCCGAATACAGCGGGAATGCCCAACTGGTGGCAGGCAGCAACAACGTGAACGCCCGCGTCACCGGGGCCAGCGCAATCTACGCCAGCGTTCACAACAGCACCCTGGCCGAGGGCGGGTTTATCAGCGCCGACGACGTGAGTACAACGGCGAAGGTGATCGTGCTGGGCTCGAATGTCTCCGCAACCCTCTTCCCCGACGGCGGCGCACTGGGGCAGACAGTGCGGGTGACCGGGCAGCAGTTTACCGTGGTGGGCGTGCTGGCCAGCAGCGGCGGCTCCGGCTTCGGCTCGTCCGACGATGGCGTGATCGTACCGCTGAGTACGGCCCAGCGTATCCTTTTCGGGGCGCACTCAGTCGGCGGAAGTTGGACGGTCTCGACAATTGTGACTCAGGCCAGCAGCGCCGCTGTGGTGGATGCGGCCCAGGCCGAGGTTGAGACGACCATGCGCGAGGAGCACAGTCTGGCGCTGGATGGCAGCGCCGATAACTTCAGCGTGATTAACCAGGCCACGATTCTAGCAACGGTAACGCAGACCACGCAGATGCTGACCATGTTCCTAGCGGCGATTGCGGCCATCTCGTTGCTGGTGGGCGGGATCGGGATCATGAACATCATGCTGGTATCGGTGCGCGAGCGAACCCGCGAGATCGGGTTGCGCAAGGCGCTGGGTGCGCGTGAGGGAGACATCATGCGCCAGTTCCTGTTCGAGTCCCTAGCCCTGAGCGGAGTGGGCGGGCTGGCTGGTCTGGCCCTGGGCTCGGCCATCGCTCTGGCAGTGAACCTAAGCGGGCTACTGACCACGACCCTAAGCTGGGATGTCGCGTTGCTGGCCTTCGGATTCGCCCTGGCTGTCGGCCTCTTCTTCGGCATCGCCCCGGCCCGCAGCGCGGCCCGGCTCGACCCGATTGTGGCATTGCGGTACGAGTAGACGGGTCGGACTAAATACGGATAGCGCGGGCATCCTGCCTGTGAACATCACATCCCTGAGCGAGCGTCCCGACGATAATAATGCACATCGGGACGCCCGCTCAGCGTAACATAATGCTTGGGTGAAATCCCCAATCCCCAATCCCCAATCCCCAATCTACAATCTACAATCTACAATCTCAGGGGCCAGTTCGCCAATCAGGCGCATGGCCTCGGCGCGGGACGCCTCGTGCGGCTCGGCGCGGATATAGCGGCGGCATGCTCCCCAGTAATTCGCCAGGAGTTGGAGGGCGGGTAGGCGCTGTTGCTCCTCAGGAGTCAGCACGGCAACCGACTGGTAGCCTTCCAGGAGACCTTCGCGCCAGACGGCGGGATGAGACGCGCTCAGTCCGCAGGCCAGATCGTAGATCCCATCCCCACCCACGTAGGCACCGGGGTCAATAATCGCTTCCAGGTGAACATTCTCGCCAGTGGTGCAGCGGGCAGAGTTCGGGCCGAAGTTGCCGTGAATCAGGACAGAATAGGGACAGTCGAGGCGCGGGCTATCGAGCAGTGCGGCGACGACGGCCTGTTCAGGATCGCCGAAGACGAGGGCATCGGAGGGAGATGCGGCCAGGAGCTGACCGATCTGGCGCAGCACTGGCCGCCAGTTCTGCTGCTGCGCCCAGCGGCCCGAGACTGTGGGTCGGCCCGTGCCGTTGGCGGGGATGCGGTGCATCCGCCGCAAAACCCGCCCGGCCTGACGGCCCGCGCTGCGCAGAAGCGGCCCGTCAGGCAGTTGGTCGGCGGTGATCCCCGGCACGTAGGATTCGAGGGTGAAAGCAAAGGGCACCAACGTGCGCGACAGATCGCGCTGGATGATCCTGGGGGACGGGAGGTTGTGACCAGACATAGCCCGCATCACGTAGACGTACGATGAAAGATCGTCCTCAGGGGCGACACGCAGGATCAGGTGTTCGTTCACCATGTTGAGGCGCACCAGAATGTGTTCGGCTGTCTGTGCGTAGAGCGAGACGGAGGCAGGCCGCAGGTTCAGCGAGCGCACAATGATCGCGGTGTAATCGCCCAGACGACTGAGTGAGCGGCACCACGCCCCGCTGAGACCCTCCTCAGACGATGGCGGTACGTAGTGGTTGAGGTGTGTGTAGATTTCCTTCATGGCGCGGCTTGTACTTGTGGAAGAACAAAGCGTAGGGCACGAACGCTTGCCCGATCCACTATCCACACGTCTCCATTCGATGTCACGGCGATACCGCTTGGGTTATTGAGCGAGGCCAGATCCTCACCGGCACCGCCCCAGCGGATCAGTGTGTCCCCGCGTAGGTTAGTGGCAAGTACCTGGTGACGGCTCGGTACACTCACATAAACCGTCCCGTCGCGACTGGCTGAGATTGATGGGTCGTCGTAGGTATTAGCCTTCCAGCCGTTCACCTGCCAGGTGATGATTGGAATCGGCCCGACCTTCCCGCTGCCGTCGGGGGCAAAGACCTGCACTCGGCCATTCCAGGTATCGGCGACATAAACGTTGCCCTGACCATCAATCGCCACACCGGTCGGCTCGTTGAAGGCCCCCAACTCGGAGCCGGCGTAGCCCCACTGGTAGAGGTACTTACCCTGCTCATCGGTGACGACAATGCGTTTATTGCCCGTGTCGGCGATATAGACGTTACCGGCGGAGTCGATGGCGATTCCGCGTGGACCGAAGAAGCCGAGCGGGGTGGCCTGATTCTTTTCCTTATTGCCGTCGGTGATCGTCGCTTTGCGCTGTTCGCCCAGATCCTGATCGCCGCTGCCCCAACTGGTGATCGGCGTGCCGCTGGAGTCGTACTTTACTACCCGAGCGTTCCAGGTATCGGCCACATAGAGGTTGCCCTGCGCGTCTACCGCCAGACCACGCGGCTCGTAGAGTTTGCCCAGATCGCTGCCGCGACCGCCGAAGCTGCGGATCAACTCGCCCTTGGCGCTGAAGACGTGGATCTGATGCGTGCCGGTATCGGCCACATACAGGTTGCCCTGCCCATCCACAGCGGCGCCGGTGGGGCTGCCGCCAGCGGGCACACTGACCGAGGATTGGGCCACCAGACGCAGATCAGCCGGGCCAGATGTTTCCGCCGAACTCCCTGCGCCACTGGCCAGATCTTTACGCAGCCAAACCTCCATCTCGCGGGCACCAGGAACCAGGGGATCGGGCAGCGTGCGGTAGATCAGATATTTGTACAGCGTGTCCCAGTTATCGCGCTGGAAGGGCCAGATGATCGGCGTGAGCGGGCTGAAAACCTCTGTACTAATATCGCGTCCGCATCCGCCGCGCCCGCCTGCCGCCGTTGTCGCAGCAGTAAGGATGGCCTGCGATGTCCATGTATTATAGGAAAAACGCTTGTAGCCCGGTTCACCCGGCGAACATTTCTGGCCTTCGGGGAACCACCAGTTGAACACGCCGGTTTCGCCGTAGGGCTGAACGTAATCCTGCTCAAGCACCTTGCGCACCTCGCTGTTGATGTGCGGCTTGTAGAGCAGCACCACCGGGGCCAGGGCCGTGGTCTTGTCGGGCATCTGCACTTTGAAGGTGTCAGGGCCGGGATTCTTCTGGAAGGCGTCCTTTTTTGTCCACACGAGATGCGAGAAGTCGCGCAGGTACCACTGGAGCGGCCAGGCCAGGGAGCCATCGCCGCCATCGTCGCCGCTATCAACAAAGACCGGCATGCTCAGCCCACCAGCGGTATCCTCAGCGGTGCGGTTATTGCGGGTGAGATTCACCGATAGTTCGCGGATGTCGGCCACAAAGCGCGGCACATCGGGAGAGGTTTGGGTGTAGACGAGCAATTCCACGGGGGTGTCGGGATGCTCGTAGACGGCCATCCATGTGGCGCGCAGGATGTAGGCACCAAAGAGTCCGGCCAGGGTAAGCCCCGCCAGGGCCATCACCAGGCGTCCTCCAACCCGGCTGGCCAGGCTAAGCAGGCCATAGAGCAGGCCACCGGCAATGATCAGCGGGAGGAGACCCTGGAGCAGATTGCTCTGGGCACCCTGGCCCGTTGCAGGCATCCCCATGCGCCACAGGGCTACGCCAACTGATACGAGAACGAGGAGCGTGCCGAGCGGGGCGAGGATGATGGCGGATTGTGGATTGTGGATTGTGGATTGTGGATTGTGGATTGTGGATTGTGGTGGTGTACCGTCTGTGCCTGCGTTGTCCGGCTCGGCCGTCGGTAATCTGCCATCTACAATCTGCAATAACTTACCCAGGCACCAGGCGGCCAGAAGGTTACCCGGCAGGGCCATGTGAACCAGCAGCCAGGGCATTTTCTCGCCGGCCCACGAGAAGAAGATGATCGCGCTGAAGAACCAGAACACGAGCAGAAGCGGGGCGAGGGGCCAGGGGGCGGGGGGCAGGAGGCCGGAAGCCGGGGGCAGGAGGCCGGGGGCGGGGGGCAGGAGGCCGGGGGCGGGG
>CAIXLU010000354.1 GCA_903920315.1 uncultured Oscillochloris sp. | reverse complement strand
TGGCCCGCGCACGCTACGCCGACACCAAGGCGCGAGCCGACGCACTCGACTTTGACGACCTTGAGGCCATGGCCCGCGACCTGTTGATACGTCACCCGCTGGTGCGTCGGCGCTGGCGGGCCGAACTACAGGCAATTATGGTGGACGAGTTTCAGGATACGAACGCGACCCAGCGGGCGATTATCTACGCCCTGGCCGGTCTGGAGCCACCCGCCGCCGATGGCTCGCCCGCCGAACTGTTTGTGGTCGGCGACGGCAAGCAGTCAATCTACCGTTTTCGCGGGGCCGACGTGAGCGTTTTCCAGCAGGTTGAGCGTGATATTGTGGAGCGCTGGGCTGGTCAGCGCATCCGCCTCGATACCTCGTTCCGCAGTCACCCCAGCCTGATTGATTGGATCAACCGGGTTGGTGCGCAGGTCTTTGCCCGATCCGCGCCGCTCCAGATATATGAGATTCCCTTCGAGCCGCTACGCCCCAGCCGTCCGGCATCCTCTCACCCGATCAGCGTTGAGCTGCATGTGGCCGATGGCGCTGGCTCGGCTGACGAGCGTCGCGCCGCCGAGGCCGACGTGCTGGCCCGTCGCCTCGTACGGATCGTGGAAGGTTCCCCGCACCCGATCATCTACGACCGGAAGGAGAAGTGCTGGCGTCACCCAACCTACGGCGACATCGCCATGCTCTTCCGGGCATCCAGCGCCTTCGAGCCTTTCGAGGCCGCCCTGCGCGCCCAGGGAGTTCCCTTCCTGACGACGGCGGGCCGTGGCTACTACGGGCGTAACGAGGTGCAGGATCTCATCCACTTGCTGCGCGTCATTGACGATCCCAACGACGATTTGGCCCTGGTGGGTGTGCTGCGCTCGCCGCTCTTCGCCCTGGACGACGCGACGATCATTGGCTTGCGGCTGGAATCCCGTCCAACTGAGGGGATCGGGAAAGGTTTTTTTGGGGAGGGACAAGCCCTCTCAGCAGAAGAAACTACGTCCTTCCCACCCGTCCCGCTCACCTTTGCCCGCCAGGTGCTTGCGGAGCTCCAGGCCATGCGTGGGCAGGCAACGGTGGTTGAGCTTCTGCGTGCGGCCCTGGAGCGCACCGGCTACCTGGCCACCGTCAGCGGGCTGGATGATGGCGAGCGGCGGCGGGTAAACGTGGAGAAGTTGGTGGCGGCGGCCCGACTGAGTGGCGCACGCGGATTGCGCGCCTTCCGCGAGTACCTCGACCACCTGCTGCGCACCGAAACCCGCGAGGGCGAGGCTCCCCTGGAGGGCCACGGGAGCGTGCGCCTGATGACCATCCACCGCAGCAAAGGGCTGGAATTCCCTCTGGTGGCACTGCCCGACCTCGGACGCACCTCGCCACCCGCCCGCGCCCGCTGGCTGGCCCGCCAGCCTTACGGCCTCGCCCTCAAAGTACGCGACCCCGACGACGAGGATTGCCTACCCACCGCCATGCTCCTGGCCCGCCGAGCTGATGCCACCATGGAGCGGGCCGAGTCTGAGCGCCTGCTCTACGTGGCCCTGACCCGTGCCCAGGATTACCTGTTGCTGAGCGGGCCGACTCTGAAGAAGAGCAACGAGAGCTGGATCGCCCGCATCGCCGCCGCCATCGGACTCTCTTGGGAGGATAACGGCTTGTCCCTCAGTGATGATCCGACCCTGGCCGTGTTTTACGGCAATACCACAAAAATCGATCTGTCACGCTGAGCGCAGCGAAGCGTCCCGGCGATGATCAGGCACACCGGGACGCTTTGCTGCGCTCAGCGTGACAAGTCTCACAGCGTTACTTCTGCTCTATTGCCTTTTACGGCAATACTGCAAAACTCGATCTGTCACGCAGAGCGCAGCGAAGCGTCCCGACGATGATGATGCTTGCCGGGACGCTTCACTGCGTTCAGCGTGACAAGTCTCACAGCGTTACTTTTGCTCTATTGAGATCATAGAATGGATCAAAAATGCCAGCAAAGCTGGCATTTTTGATCCGATAGGCGTACTACGTCCACTGAGGCGGGCGCTTCTCCAAAAAGGCGCAGATCCCCTCCTGCGCATCGGCGAGGCTGGCGTTTGCAGCCATCACTTCCCGGGTGTAGGCATACGCCTCGTGCTGCGGCATATTCAGTTGGCGGTAGAACGCCTGCTTGCCCAAGCCCACCACCGTGGGGCTAGCGGTGGCGATCTGCTCGGCCAGGGCGCGTGTGGCCGACGCAAGGGCATCTGCAGACACCACCCGATTCACCAGGCCCGCCGCGTGCATCGCCTGAGCCGAGATCAGTTCGCCGGTGAGCAGCATCTCCAAGGCCAGTTTGGCTGGTACCACCCGGCTCAGGGCCACCATTGGCGTTGAGCAGAACAGCCCGATCTTCACCCCCGGCGTGGCGAACCGTGCACTTGAGGCCGCCACCACCAGATCGCAGGTTGCGGCCAACTGGCAGCCCGCCGCTGTGGCCACCCCATGCACCTGGGCGATCACCGGCTGCGGGATAGACTGGATCGTCTCCATCAGCACCGTGCAGACCTCGAACAGGTGGTGGTAGAACTCCGGTTCCTGTCCGGTCATCTCGCTCAAATCGTGGCCGGCGCAGAAGACCGGGCCATTGCCACGTAGCACCACGGCACCCACATCGCGCTGCTCGCCGATCTCCTTGAAACCGGCCAGCAACTCCTGCATATGTTCAAGCGAGAGGGCGTTGCGCCGCTGAGGGCGATTCATCGTTACAAAAGCTACCCGGCCCTCGCGCTCCACCAGAATGTGTTGGTACTCCTGCGTGTTTACGACATCGCTCATCAATAGCCTGCTACTTTCTACGTACCCGAAAGTACGCACTAGAAATTCCTGCTTCATCCCAGCGTGCCATCCGAGGATGGTCTTACCGCCAGTCCACAGGCCGGTTTTACGTCTCGACGTAGCCACCACCGAGACGGCTGGTTCAGGC
>CAIXLU010000353.1 GCA_903920315.1 uncultured Oscillochloris sp. | reverse complement strand
GAGAGTGTTGCAGAATAGGGGGCATAGGTGGCCCCTGCGACTTCGGGGGGCGATTTTTTGTCGGGAGGATGCGGGGGATATGCGGGGGATGCGGGGGTGAGCGACCTCTTTATAAGAGGTTTTCTCTGAAAACGTCTCTGTTTCGTGCGGATTGAGCGAAAAATCCCTCTTTTTGATGCAGATTCGTTCCCTGCGGCACCCATGGGTACCACAGAATCGGGGATGCGCCGGTTGATTAGGCGGCGGCGACAGCCCGCCCCCGCTGCTGACGGTTCAGCCAGAGCAGCAGGTTACGCATCGCACATGCCTGGAACACCTGGAACTGTGCGGCATCCTGCCCCAGGCAGCGCGCCCGCCGACAGCCCTGGTAGCGGGTCAGCCACGCCACCGTCGGCTCGACCTGCCACCGCCGCGCCAGCAGCGCCCGACCCTCGGGCGTCTGGTTGAACACCGCCGCCTGACGCAGGTAGGCATGGTGGTCGGTAAAGAAGATGGTGCGCTGCGCCTTTGGCTTCCCCTGCTCGCCCCGGCAGCCCGTCCAGAAGGGACAGCCCTGACAGTCGCGGGCCAGATAGCGCGCCGTCAGTCCTTCGGCGTTGCGCTTGGGCGCGATCCGGGTGGTGACGACGCCGTGGGGACAGGTGCATGCGGTGCGGTCGGCGTTGAGGTGGAAACTGGCCGGGCCGAAGCGATTCGGGTCGGCCCCCCCGGCCGGCGGAATGAGCGCCACCTGCATGGTCTGCCCCTCGCTGATCACGTCCACCTGGGCGCGGCACTTCCCCCAGCCCGCCGCCCGATCCATAATCACATGCGCAGGCAGCACCTGACCCGCTGCTATCTGTTGGCGGAGCAGAGTGGCCGGTGCCTCACTATCGGGGGTGGCTCCGGTTCGGACGACCGCCGCGACGATGCGGGTGCCGGTGGTGGCAATAGCGACGTTGTACCCGAGGGTGAGATCGTCATCGTGCTGACGGAAGGTGGCATCGAGGTCGGTGGCACTGCCAATACGGTAGTGCCCTTTCTCGTCTTTGGGGCGCTCGGTGGGATAGCCGCTGCCATCAAACTTTACGTCGTCGGCGATCACCTTCACCAGAGCGTCGAGGATACGACTGATCGTGCGACGGCGGGCGAGCGCCACGTGTGACAGATACGGCGTCAGACAGGCATGCAGGTGCTGGCTCAGCCCCACGGCCTGCACGAGCAGGGCCTGACGCTCGACGGCATCGAGATAATGCGGGGGATGCCGGATGGGGCCGAGGACGAGGGGCGGGATGGCGCGCTGAACCGTGCGCGGGGCGTCGGACTGCCAGTGGCGGATGAGGTCGTCGCAGAGGGCGAGGAGCAGGTTGGCGGTGCGGGGCGGCCAGGCGACCGGGGCGGCCATGCCAAAGGTATCGAGGATCTGGGGCGTGGTAGCCGCGTCTTCGGGGTCAACCTGGCCCAGGAAGCGCAGCACATCGCGGAACCAGGCGTCAGGGGCGTGCTGACGCATCCAGGTATTGAAGCGAGCGAGGGTGGTATGGTCGGGGATCTGCGGGGCGAAGAGGGAGATCCCGACAAACCAGCGCACGACGAAATTCGTGGTCAGGAGCCACTCCAGGTCGCGGTCGGAGCACGACTCGGCCCAGACGCGGACGATCTCGGCGCGCACCAACTGCTCGATGGTGAAGGTAATCGGGGCACCGGGGCCAGACACATCGGCGTGAAAACTGGCGCAGGCATCCACCACGACGGAGGGGTCATAGCGGATACCGAGGTGAACAAGAGGATGATCGGCGCAACGGGACAGGACAGAGCGAGACATGCGGGTCTCGACCCAGACAAGGATAGGGCCAAGAAAGAGGATGCACCATGCCTGCATCCACGGCGGCACGACCGGCAGATCCGCCGTGCCGGCGCGCAAAGTTGATGGTATACTACGAATCATAATCGCCTCTCTGGGACTGATGTTGATTTAGGAATCATGCCCTAGAGTGGCGATTTGTCAAATCTCCTGCGGTTGTTTTCGATGGGATACTTCGCATTCGGAATAGTTCGGGAAATTCTGCAACGCTCTC
>CAIXLU010000352.1 GCA_903920315.1 uncultured Oscillochloris sp. | reverse complement strand
GCCATAGGCTAGGGCGGGCAGTAGCAGACCGCCGTAGGGCTGAATGATATAGCGCACCGCCCGCAGACTCGCCTCTCGATCAAAGACGAAGATCGACCCCCCGGCGGCCTGACGAGTCTGGGCCAGGTTCGCTGCAAAACCACCCGGCCCAAGAAACTGGAGTTGCACGAGGGTCCACAGACCAAAGCAGGCGCAGGCGATAATCACTGGCAAGAGCCGGTGCGCCCAGTTCCCAGCGCGGTAGTAGCGCCAGTCGAGCAGAGATAGCAGAACTAGAGTCGGTGGCAGGATAAGCACAAACTGGTTTTTCGTCACCAGAGCCAAGCCAAATCCAAGGCCCGCCAAGATGCTGAGTACTATCACTCGGTCGTGGCTATGGAGAGCGCTGATCCAGGCGAGGGCACCCAGGAAGAGAAAAGCCAAGCCGGGTATCTCACCCAGCACCTGCCGGCTGTACTCGACCATGCCGTCGAATCCGACGGTGCGCGAGGCAAGTGACAGGGCCAGGGAGAGCAGAGCCACTCTATCGCCATGAATCTTGCGAGCTAGGGCGAATCCGACGGCTAAGGCCAGCAGCCCGTAAGCGGCGATCACCAGCCGCCCCTGGAGCAGGCCGACCCCAAAAAGCTGAAATACCAGGGCGATCGGCAACATCACCGTTGGACCGACGCCGACGGTGGGGCCGTAGTAGCGGAATCCCTCGCTGCTGATGTCGGCGTAAACCCCGCGTTGCACCAGCGTCTTCGGCACGTGCAGATGTGAACCCTCATCGAACCACGTGCGCGGCGCGTAGGGCAGGTTCACGAGAGCAAGCAACAAGGCCAGGATGATTATCCCGGCCAGGGCTATTCCCTCCCATGTGCGATTTATTGGTTGTACCTTGACAGCAGCAGAAGTGATCATAATTACTCCTTCAGCGCACTCCGTAGATCGTCACGTCCTCGGCACGGAAGACCGGTACAAACAACGCGGAGCCGCCTGGGTCAAACTGGCCCAGGGCGCGCTCCTCGGCACCGTAGACGACATACGTCACCGCGAAGCGGCGCAGCAGTGTACTGCGTTCAACCTCGGGCGTTGCCGCCGCGAAGAAGCGTGACACCCCAGCCTGCTTGTCGTAGTACGCAACCGTCTGCGCCCAATGGCCGAGAAATGTGCGCGCATCGCTATAGACCGGCACATACTGGCCGACATCCAGCCCGCTCAGCACCACATCCGCACGGGTGGTTTGTTGACCAAGCCAGCGCAGCGCAGATTCCTCGCCCCGGCTGAGATAGTAGGGTGTCTGATGACGATTCAGGTCGTAGCCGCGCCATGTCAGCAGGTAGAGGTTGGTGGGCAGGACGGCGAGCAGGAGCAAGGTGGGTAGCATCTGAGCGAGACGCGCCCGTTTGCGTGCGATGGCAGGCATAATCTGGCGGTGCAGCAGGCGCACAGCGAACACCCCCACCGGCACCTGCCATGCCGTGAGCATGTGGATCTGGAAGTCGCTAGGAATGTAGAGCAGGAAGAATCCAACCAATAGCCAGGACAGCAATAGGAGATCCGCGTTACTGGCGGTGGCCAGAGCATGAGTGATCTTTGGCTGACCTCGCGTGGTGAATATGCCATAGATCGCTGTGCCAATCACCACGAGCAGCGGTAGGCCGATCAGCACCAACAGATGTAGCGGTGACGGCGTGTAAACCCCAGCGTTGGCAAACTGCGCCAGCACCTGACGCCACAGCGGGTCACGGCTGGTGATCCAGGTGAAGTAGAGGGCGGGCGGAGCGGCCACGCCGCCGATCAGGGCCAGCGACACCCCGCCAAACCAGGGGATGCGTCGGTCGCGCAGCCAGATCAAGGCGAGGGCACCGGCGGGCACAAGGCTGATGATCAGCAGATCGTAGGCATGCTGGAGGGTGAGCAGCAACGCGAGCGTGGCTGCGCCAACCACCACTAGGCGGCTATGCCGATCCAGAATGCGCAGAAAGCACCAGAAGATCGCCAGGATCAGGGTTGTGGCGACGGCGAAGTGCGGGAAGGCCGCGATCACCAGCAGGGTATTCGGCTCGGCAACGTAGACATCGAGCGGGAACGGTACGCCGCTCATGCCACGCGCATACTTCACGATCACCCATATCCAACCTAGCCCAGCCCCCAGGGTGATCAGTAGGTAGGCGTTGAGTCGCTCGGCACGACCACTGGTGAAGCGTGCGATCACCGGGTAGAGCGTCAGCAGCAGGGCCGTACCTGCGATAAAACGTAGCCCCTGGAAGAGTGCCGGGATGCTCCAGCCTGTGACGACCTGGAGCCGACCCACAATCAGCCAGAGCAGGTTGAAGAGCGCGGGCGGATTTGGCTCGGCGGTCATCCGGTTCGGCACCAGCAAGTTGTTGCGGTGGTCACGTAGCCAGGAGAAGTACTGAACCGTATCCGGTACATCAAAAATGATACCCTGGAAGCGTCGCTCGGGCGGGTTCGACAGGTAGCCGTAGAGATAGGGCAACGCGGTGATCGCCAGCACCAGCGCAATCACCCCGCCAATAATCCAGCGCTCGCTTACATCGTACCAGCGCTGCGCCGCACGTGCCCGATCCGGAACGACAGCGTACTCCGGCGAGGCTGGGGTATCAATCATAAGCGACGCTCCCTAAAGAGTAGGCACGACGCGCAGCAGCGATGCGTAGTTTTGGGTCATCTGGATCACATGCGGATCGCGCTGTAGGGCGAAGATGATTGGCCCACCGATGACGCGCATGGCGCTGGCGGTCAGTAGGACAAGCTTGTAGGTGACGACACTCGCCAATCCGTAGTGCTTGCGAAAGAACTGCACCCGGCTGCGAAAGAGGCGCAGGAAGGTTGTCTGTGGCACCAGGCGCGAGCTACCGCCCCAGATGTGAGTAGCCGTAACGTCGGGGATAAAGTAGTTCTTCCAACCTGCGCGGCGTAGCCGATAACAGAGATCAACCTCCTCGGAGTACATAAAGAACTGTTCATCGAAGAGGCCGATCTGATCAATCACTGAGCGGCGCAGAATGAGGCATGCCCCCATCAGCGCATCCACCGGACGCAGGTCGTCCATGTTCCAGTAGGTCAGTTTATAGTGACCAAAGGCCGGGTGCTGTGGAAAGGCCCGATCCAGCCCGAGGGTGGTGTAGAGTTCGGTGAGTACGGTCGGGAAGGCCGTCACCGAGCGCTGGAGACTGCCATCCTCGTAGAGCAGTTTGCAGCCGGCGCTGCCCGCATCCGGGTGGGTATCCATAAAGGCGACGAGCCGATCCACCGTGTCCGTATGGACGAAGGCATCCGGGTTGAGCAGCAGCAGGTATCGCCCATGCGCGATGGCCGCGCCCTGATTGTTCGCTCTGCCGAAGCCGATGTTCTCCTGATTGACGATCATCCGCACCGCTGGAAATCGCTCATGTACAACTGCGACACTATCGTCGCTGGATGCGTTATCAAGCACGATCACCTCAAAGCTGCTGCGCTGGACGGTCGCGTAGACACATTCCAGCGCACGGATCAGTAAGTTGCGCACGTTCCAACTGATGATGATGATGGAGAGATCGAGTGTTGCCATGATCTTGCAATCACTGACCAGTGGCCGCAATGCGGCTAAGGGTGAGCGACGTGACCAGCGGGGTCAGACTCGTATCGGTGGTACCGAGGTTGAGTCGGTACTGAACGAAGCGGTTCGGGCTGGCGATCTGGGTGCCAGTAGTTGTCGTCGCCCAGGTACCCCAGGTTAGGCTATCGGCTGACGTGCGTACCTCAACGCTCAGGCTGCTGCCGACGGGTGTGGTGGCAATCCAGCTAGCGGTCGTCCAGGTATTACCCAGGTTGGCATCAAGGGCGCAGGAGGTGAAGGTGCCGCTCGCGGCGTAGGGCGGCAGGACACGCAGGCTGTCTACCTGGAGCGCGGGCGCACTGCCGCCGCTGTTGTAGGAAGCGTAGGCATAGAGGGTGGGTGCCGCGCTGATGGTGTGAGTGGCGCGTAGAGTATTGTCAATCAGGTAGCGGATCTGATCCTGGCCGCTGGCGAGGCGGGTCCACTCGATCCGATACGTATGGCGACCCACCGGAATGGGGCCAAGGTTCGTTTGCACCTCGCCGCCACCGCTGTTAGAGCGAGCGAAGAGGGTGGTGCTCGTATTGTAGGTGCTGATCAGCAGGTACTGATCTCCCGAGAAACCGAGGCTGCCGAATCCCAGGTGCTGCCACGCACCGGCACCGAACTCAGCCACGCCCTCAAGGGTGCGCGTGGTGAAGGTGGTGGAGGAGCGCAGGGACGCCCCGGTGGAGCCGATCACCTGCACCGCCCCATTCAGGAAGGAGGGGGTATACGTGCCGCCGTTCCAGGTACCCGCGACCCAGCGCGTCGTATCGAGGCTAGGGCCGTCGAAAGTGTCACGGAAGGCACCATCAAGACCGACAGCCCCGTCATCAGTGCCCGCTACCGCCAGGGTATTGCTGGCGACCACACAAGCCGTCTGGAAGTCGGCCAGGGTCGTATGCACGACATCACTGGGCGGCGGGACTGACGTGCTAGTGGCCGGGACCGATGTGCTGGTGGACGTCGGCGTGCTGGTAGGCGAGGTCGGTATGCTGGTGGACGTCGGCGTGCTGGTAGCCGGGGCCGACGTGCTGGTAGAGATCGGTGTACTTGTACTGGTGGCCGGGGCCGACGTGTTGGTAGAGATCGGCGTACTGGTGGTCGGGGTCGACGTGCTGGTGGAGGTCGGCGTGCTGGTGGCCGGGGCCGACGTACTCGTGGACGTCGGCGTGTTGGTGGACGAAGCCGGCTGGCCACGGCTAAGGGTGAGCGACGTGACCAGTGGAGTCAGACTCGTATCGGTAGTGCCGAGGTTGAGCCGATACTGGACGAAGCGGTTCGGGCTGGCGATCTGGGTGCCAGTAGTTGTTGTCGCCCAGGTACCCCAGGTCAGGCCATCGGCTGATGTGCGTACTTCAACACTCAGGCTGGTGCCAACGGGGGTGGTGGTAATCCAGCTCGCGGTCGTCCAGGTATTACCTAGGTTCGCATCAAGGGCGCAGGAGGTGAAGGTGCCGCTCGCGGCGTAGGGCGGCAGGACACGCAGGCTATCTACCTGGAGCGAGGGCGCACTGCCCCCGCTGTTGTAGGAAGCGTAGGCATAGAGGGCGGGGGCCGCGCTGACGGTGTGAGTGGCGCGTAGAGTGCCATCAATCAGATAGCGGATCTGATCCTGGCTGCTGGCGAGGCGGGTCCACTCGATCCGATACGTATGGCGGCCCACCGGAATGGGGCCAAGGTTCGCTTGCACCTCACCGTCACCGCTGTTAGAGCGAGCGAAGAGAGTGGTGCTCGTACCGATGGTACTGAACAGCAGGTACTGATCTCCCGAGAAACCGAGGCTGCCGAATCCCAGGTGCTGCCAGGCACCGGCACCGAACTCGGCCACGCCCTCAAGGGTGCGCGTGGCGAAGGTAGAGGAGGATCGCAGGGACGCCCCGGTGGAGCCGATCACCTGCACCGCCCCATTCAGGAAGGTGGGAGTATACGTGCCGCCGTTCCAGGTACCCGCGACCCAGCGCGACGTATCGAGGCTGGGGCCGTCGAAAGTATCACGGAAGGCACCGTCGAGACCGACAGCTCCATCGCCATCGAGCGTTGCCAGCGTGCCATTAGTTCCCACGCAGGCCGCCTGGAAGTCAGATGTGGTGGTGTGAACCAGATCGCCACTGGGAGCGGATGTGGACGTAGTGGTCGCTGTTGACGGAGCCGGTGTGGACGTAGTGGTCGCTGTTGACGGAGCCGGTGTGGACGTATTGGTCGCTGTTGACGGAGCCGGTGTGGACGTATTGGTCGCTGTTGACGGAGCCGGTGTGGACGTATTGGTATTGGTGACGGTTGGCGTGCCAGGGATGTTCGTGGGTATGGATGTACTGGTGACGGTTGGCGTGCCGAGTGTACTCGTAGGAGCAGAACCGCTCTGGCCATAGGTTGCAGATACGTTATAGGTACCGGCTCCAAGGCTGATAAAGCTCATCGCACGCCCACTGATCGTCTGCGTGGTTACGCTTGCCGGTGTACCGTTGATAGTCACCGCACTCATCAACTGCCCTCCGTAGGAACTGGGCAGCATGAGGGATTGTGCATCCGCCGATGACGGCACGATGACGGTTAGGCTCAGGTTATTATTTGCGGGAGTCCACGTCAGGTTACTGAGCGTCGTGGCGGCGCGGGCCTCTACATACGACAGCCATCGCTCGGCTGTCCACATAGGAATGCCCAGGCTGGTAGCATAATCCATCGTTCCATCAGCCCAGGGCTGAACCTCGCCGTAGGTGTAGTAGTCCGTGTGGAACTGCGTCACCATTGCGGCGTAGTTTCCCGCCTGGCTCGCATCAATCATCTGCTGGGTGACGGCTAGTGCCTGCGCGGCGGTATAGTTCGACGCATCGGGGCCGAGGAATCCGATCATTGATTCGTCAATCAGCGTCGTCGCCTGCTGGTAGATAGGAAGCAGAGTGCCGCTTTGGTCAACGAAGCGCAGCGGTAACGAACTGCCGGTGATATAGCCCTGGGCATGGGTGCCATCGGCACGTTTGACTGACAAACCCCACGTGTAGAACGAGGTATCCATCCCGATGTTATGGCTCGCCTCGACCACGGCAGCGTCAGTCCAGCCCTGCCACTCGATCTGGTGAATGCGTGTGGTGCGGCTTGGGGTGCCCCGATTTAGCTGTGCAAACCAGTTCTCATTGGTGATAAAACCCTGGTTGAACGTCACTCCGTCTGAGTAGGCGTAGGGGTGCAGACCAATCTCGTGCCCAGCAGCACGCCACGTCGTTGCTGCGCTTGCCGTGGGGTTTGATGCCCAGCGTGGCGCGTAGATCGAGATGTGCCCGCCCCGACTCGCGGCGTTATTAAGTAATGTGGTGAAGGTACTCATCGGTTGGCCGTGGTCGTCACTAGTCAGAACCAGCAGGGTGCGTTTCGCCTGGGGGAAGTACCAGATCTGGGGCAGAGGCATACTGTCGGACAACATGTCAGTGATCAGTCGGCTGAACAGCCGCATCTGGATATCAGCGTGGGGCAGGTTGACGCGCTCAAGGTCAATGGCGTTGTAGAAGATGTCCGTGGTGCGGATAGGTGGCTGTCCATCGCGGTCAACGCCCGCGTTGGCGGGGTCGCCCTGTCGGCTATAGGCAACGCTGCGGGCGAGATCATAGGCCCATGTGGCAGTTGTCTGGTAGCGCACCACCGCTGGATAGGTGGTGGCGGTGGTGCGACTGCTATAGATCTGAGCAACACTGGTTGCCCCTGATGTGAGAGTGTAGTTATTAGCGGTGCCGTGGAAGGGCAGGGTCGTACCGGTGAATCCGGCACCGCTGGTGGTGGCCGTGTCAATCGCGAGATAGCCCTCGCTGATGTTCGACCCTACGGGGGTGATTCCGAGTACCGAAGCGATCTGAGGATCAGGGCGCATTGCCAACAGTCGCCCGCCGCCGCTCACATATGTGCGCAGCAACGTGGCTTGGGAGGCACTCAGCGATGTCTCGGCCAACACGGCCAGCTTATGATCGGCCAGGATCGTAGCCGTTACACTGCTGAGTTGCACCGTCTCAAAGCTATTCAACCCCTCGGCACGCAGGATCTCGGCGAGGTAGTTACCAAAAGGGTTAGCGGCGGCGCTATTGACGATGAGCAGAATCGGTGGTGTAGATGTCGTTGCCCGCGTGACCGCATAGCCGCTCAAAAGCGAGACACCCAGGATGGCGACAATCAGAATGGCGCGGATCCGGGTGACAAAAGGCGTGTTTCTGTGCTTCATAGGAGGGCACCTCGCAATGCCGATATGGCGGCGGAGATAAGCGCACACGGTTCTGAGAATGAGCCACTGTGGGCGCAATCCTAACGCGCAAGCCTAAATTTCGGCTAAATCAGCCGCGCCAAGGGGTAAACACCCCGTTACGTTCTTAAGGATTGACATCGAGCAAGAAAATGACTACAATCATAGTCACCGACTGAATCGCTATCTGTAAGGATTGGGTATGTCCCCACAATTACCCTATACAATCACCTATGCACCCATTATAAAAGAACACCTTCGTTCTATTGACCGAAAATACTACACGCTTATTCGTACGATGATCCAGGAACGATTATCGTATGATCCGGACGAAGAAAATCGTAATCGGAAGCCCCTCAAGCGAACCGTGTTTGAAGTAGCAACCTGGGAACTTCGTTTTGGGCAAGATAATATGTTTCGTGTTTTCTATGTTATTCAGAGCCATGAACGTGACGTGCATATCCTTGCAATCGGAGTAAAAGTGCGAGACAGAATTTTCATTGGAGGGGAGGCGATAGACCTATGAAAATCGCATCAGTTGCCAATGTCAAGGCAAAACTCAGTGCCTACCTCAAAGCCAGCGAGGACGAACTCGTCGTGATTACCCGCAATGGGAAGGCCATTGCTGTCATCCTGCCGATTGATGATGACGATGAACTTGAGCGCTTAGTCGTCGCTTACTCACGCCAGTTTCAATCCATCATCCAGACGGCACGACAGGAGATCGCCGCTGGTAGCGGGATTGCGCACGACGATTTTTGGAACGACATGGATCCTGATGCGCCTACAGGTAACAGATGATGACGATACCCGTAGGGGCGAATCGCCACCTGATGCGCGTGGATGTCACAAACATACCCGGCGGCGATGCTTCTTCGCCCCTACCGATGACGACGACGCACGGCGATGATCCCGCCGATGATCAACCCGAGCACACCAAAGGTCGGCAGCAATGCCATTGCCATCATCACAACCCCCTGCTGCTCCCAGCGTGGCGGGCCATCTGTGGTTGGCGCGGCTAGGATCGACGCGGGCAGCGGGGTGGGGCTAGGTGTAGGCGTGGACGTAGCCAACACGGTGGGCACCGTCGTCGGCACTGAGGTAAAGGTGGGAGGCGGGGCGACTGCTGGCGCATCAGTCGTGAGGGTACTGTACCAGACTTGATAATGTGCGCCTTTATCGCTGCCGAAAAGATCTTCTTTATGCCGGGTGAACCAGACTGCGTGGAGTTGGTTGCCGCCATAAACAATGATGCGCGGCCACTCGGGGTACAGCTCATTGCCCATCACGACCTGTGGTACCGACCATGCTTGCCCATTCCAAACCAGGTGTAGCAGCCAGGGATTCTCAGATGCCGTATCTGATGCAGAGCTAGCAATAAAGCCAGACATCAGAAGATGAACCTTCCCGGCGCTGTCAGTCGCCAGACTGTAGCGGTCGAGATTGTTATCGTTGAGATTACGTCCGCGCACAATCGGGATCTCCACGGGTGAAGTCCAGTTTGTTCCCTCGTCGTTTGACCACTGGTAGAAGAGTCGGTCGGTCTTCGCGCTGCGGTAGACGACAAAGGGGTTCCCTTCGGGCGAGGTGGTCAGGGCGATTTGCTGAATCGGTTCCTCGGGTGACCCGAAGCGCACCACCGCCGTCCAGGAACTGCCGCCATCGTCGGAGCGCCGGTAGACCCCGTATTTCGGCACACCCCCGCCAGCGTACCAGTCCACGCCCTGATCCCAAACCGCGTGAAGATGGTCGCGTCCATCAATGACGATCTGCGGACGGTTCTCTCCATCGTCCGTCTGCGAGAGATTCTGCGGCGTACTCCATGTCTTCCCGCCGTCGCGTGAACTGCGGTAAAACAGATCAGAGCAGTTGGCACACTCTTTGCGCGGCTTCTGAGGATCATCAACCATTGCCTGCGACCAGAGGGCGTGCAGTGTATTACGACTATCTATGCCAAGTGCAGTGTAGTAGCCGCCGGGAGGGCTGACCGGCTCAGGCGTACTCCAGGCGCGGGCAGACCAGGCATCAATTTCATTGGCGGAAATCGTATAGAGTTGGGTCTGCATCCGTACCAAAACGTGTATGCGACTATCACGACCGAGAACGGTGCTGTTCCGCACGGTGTATCCTCCCACCCCAGTGAACAAGATATCGTTGGTAGGTAACCAGACGCCATCACGGAGTACCCGATAACGCAGCAAGTCTATCGCTTTTGTACCATCCCCAGGATGTGTGGGGTCGGAGTTGCCACTTGCCCAAAAGATATGAATGGCTCCATCACTGCCAGCGACTAAGTCCGGGAACCATGAAAAACGGGCGGTGTCGGATACCTCGAAGGGTGTTGACCAACCAGCCTGAGCGTGCGCAGATACGCCGACGAGTAGCAGAGGGGCAAACAGCACCAGGGCAAGTAGACGGCGCATAGGTACGATCCTCTCCTACGCAGATGCGATCCTCTTCTACACAGGTGCGATCCTCTTCTACGCAGGTGCGATCCTCTCCTACGCAGGTGCGATCCTCTCCTACGCAGGTGCGATCCTCTCCTACGCAGGTGCGATCCTCTCCTACGCAGGTGCGATC
>CAIXLU010000351.1 GCA_903920315.1 uncultured Oscillochloris sp. | reverse complement strand
TGTCGCTCCGGCGACGTATCATGCCGCCCTTGCCCAATCAGTCTCCCCGCTTACGAGCAACCCGGTATCTGTCATGGCAAGCATGGCTCTCGGTACGACCAAGCAGATCACCCTGACCCTCCAGAATACCGGCGGGTCGGACGTGACGCCTCAGCTTTACGAGGCGTTTGCTGCTGGTACGACGGCGGGACTCCCGGTTGCGGGAACCTCCGATCTTGCTGCTGTGGCGCTGCCCATACAGGCTCAGCGGGTTGATCCCCAGCTCCGTGCCGTCGCCGATTCCTCTCCCGATACCCCCGTAGATTTTCTGGTCTTCCTCGCCGACCAAGCCGACCTGCGTGCGGCCTACACGATCAGCGACTGGAATCAGCGCGGCCAGTACGTCTATCAGACTCTGCACGATCACGCGACGCACACCCAGGCTGGGTTGCGAACCTTCCTCGATGGTCGCGGCGTGAGCTACACGCCGCTGTGGATTGTGAACGCCCTGGCCGTACGCGGCACCGCCACCGATGTATCGGCCCTGGCTGAACGCTCGGATGTGGCGATGCTGCGGGCCAATCATCTGATGACCTTCAGCGATGAGGTGTCTACTGGTGCGGCTCTGAATCAGACCAACAACTGTCTTCCTGATGCGGCAAACGTGTGCTGGAATATTGTGCGTATCGGCGCAGACCGCGTATGGAACAATTTCGGCGTTCGCGGTACGGGCATCACGGTGGCCAACATTGATGGCGGGGTGGCATACGCGCACCCGGCCCTGGTGAATCAGTACCGGGGCAATAAAGGTGGCGGAGTCTTCGATCACAACTACAACTGGTACGACCCCTACAGAGACACGACAAGCCCAACTGACTCAAGCTACCACGGCACGCACACGATGGGTTCAATGGTGGCGAGCGGCGGGGCAAGCGCGAGCGAGCCAGCCGTAGGCATCGCCCCCGGCGCACGCTGGATTGCGGCACGAGCCTGCGGGAGCAGCACATGTGCCGAGATGGACTTAATCTTGGCTGCGCAGTGGATGCTGGCCCCAACGGACCTATTGGGCCAAAATGCGCGCCCTGATCTGCGCCCGCAGATCGTGAGTAACTCGTGGTCGTCTGGCCAGGGAAATGATAATTTCTACGCCAGCTACGTGACTGCATGGCGGGCAGCGGGAATCTTCCCGGTCTTCGCCGCAGGTAACGGCAGAATGTCGGTTAAAGGCTGTAGCAGCATCCAGTCCCCCGCCGACTATGCCCAGGTGGTGGGTGTGGGGGCACTCGATAACACCAATATGCTCACAAGCTACAGTGATATTGGCCCAACTCTGGATGGTCGTCTGAAGCCCGATATAACGGCCCCCGGCAACGGAATCATCTCAACAATGCCCAGTAGTGTCTACGGCTCACTGAGCGGAACCTCGATGGCGACGCCTCAGGTGGCGGGAAGTGTGGCCCTGCTCTGGTCGGCGAACCCGAGCCTGATTGGCGACTATGACCGCACCTACCAGATTCTGACCGCGAGCGCCAGCCCGATCAGTGCCGACTCGCGCTTCAATGACCCGGTCACGTACAAGCTCTGCCACGTCACCACGACGCCGAATAATATCTACGGCTACGGGCGAATTGATGCCTACGCTGCCGTGGCCAAGGCGAGTGTGGACGTACCCTGGCTAAGTCTGTCCGCCGAGGGCGTGAGTGTGATCACGGCGGGCGCGAGCGTCAGCGTCACCCTCACGCTGGATACCAGGAAGGTTCCGGGGCCGGGTATCTATCAGGCTCGTGTTTTGGTTCACGATACGGATCTGAGCCAGGCACCGCTGGTGATTCCGCTAACACTGACGGTTCCAACCGACCCGAACGACGCGACGGTACGCGGGAAGGTGATCCGCACGAGCGACAGCACTCCTTTGGCGGCAACTGTGGCCGTAACCGACGGTGCCACCGTGACGACGGACACGAGCGGAGCCTACCAGTTTGTGCTGCCATCATCGGCGATCAGCTACACCCTCACCGCCAACGCCCTCTCCTATGCACCTAAGACCGCCCGCATGATCCTGGGTACTGGCGAGAGCGCGGCGCTCGACTTTGCTCTCGAACCCGATACACCACATCTGGCGGCCAGCACCAATCTGCTCACAACCACCGTGGCCCTGGGGAATCCGGCACATCTCACGATTACTCTGCGCAATGATGGTATCAAGGCGCTCGACTACAGTGCCAGCCTGCCTTTGGCTTGGTATGGAACCTGGCGCAGTAACCAGCCCGATGGCCCAGCCTCAGCCTGGATCGATCCGCCGAGTAGCGCGACGACCATCGAGCTTGCGGACGACGGTGTCAGCAGTTCGATTGATATCGGTTTCGGGTTCCACTTCTTCGATCATGTCTACACAGATGTCGTGATTGGCGCAAACGGGATTGTTAGCTTCGGCCCGTTTGATGTCACCGCCACAAAATACATGTCGGGCTGCCTGCCTATCGCCGAAACCACACACGCCGCAGTGATCCCGCTGCACGCGGATCTCGATCCTTCGCAGCCGGGGGCGAAGGTGAGCTATGCTCATACCGATGCCGGATTTTTGATCAGTTGGGAAAATGTACCGATTTTTAGCACGACACCGACGACAACCACCCCGCGCCTGAGCTTTCAGACGCTGCTGTGGCCCGATGGGAGGGTGACTATGAACTATAAGCAGGCAGACACGCTCCCGACAACCATGACGGCGAGTGCGGGGCTACAGCAAAATAGAACGAGCGGGCAGTCCCTCGGCTGCGGCAGCACCTTAGAAATAGGCAACGGCAGAACCATCGAACTGCGCCCGCAGCCCGACGCGACATTCTGGGCCGCGCTGCCGAGACCGTCGGGAACGATCACTCCTGGACAACAGGTAGATCTTCCCGTCACGCTGAGTTGGGTCAACGATACGAACCCGTGGCCCTCCAGCGTTGAAATTCTGATCACCAGCAACGACCCGGCCCGCCCGACGATCACGGCAAGCGCCCGTATGACGACGGTTGCGGCCCCGTTTAACTCGTTCATCCCGATGGTAGCAAAGTAGGCACAGATGAGCGGACACCACAATGCGGTATTCGCGCCGATTGACTATGACCATATTCTAGAACGGGTGGGCGGCGGGAACGAAACCGAGGTCTACCGGAGCGATGATGGGCGCTACGTGGCCAAGCTAAAGACCGAGCGCGGTAGCACGCCAGCCAATGCCCTGGCCAGGGCACGCGAGATGCGTGTTGCCGCCGAGATCTTCGCTACCTGTCTGGGGCCAGAACATAGCCTGCCGAATTATTACCTGCTGGCCCGCGACACCCAGGGAGATACGCAACCCCTGGTGATCCAGCCTTTCTTGTCAGACGCGCAGCCCCTGGCCAGTGTTGACTACCGGGCGCTGCGCTCTGAGGAACGGCAGATCTTGGCCCGTCACCTCACCCAGATCATTGATCGGTCGGTTCGGCTCTACCGCCGCATCGGCGTCATGCCCGATCTCTACGGGCGCACCAGCCAGAGTACGAGCGAACGCCATCGGCTCAATCGCCCACACATGCTGCCCTGGCGACTCTGGAGTTTCCTGGTGCGCCGCACGATTCTGCGCTCACACAACCTGCTGCGCACCCATGATGGCCGACTGATCCTGGTGGACTACGACGCGGTACGCCGAGGATCGCTCTACCGCGCCGTCTATTTCTTCGTCCGGCTCCTGCTCTTCACCCGTGACTACGCCGTGATCAGGCTGACGCTGCGAAGCCCTACTTCTCGCCAACGGTGAAGTGGAAAATATCCGTGTCGCTGATGATCCCAATCGGCTCATCGGCCTCGGTCACGACCACACGGCGGATGTTGTTATCGAGCATCAGTTGGGCGCAAGCGGTGATACTGAGGTCATGAGTGGTAGTGATCAACGGCCTGGTCGTGATCTGATCAACCGCGATCCCGTTGGTTGCGCTGCCGATAGCGACAATCTTCTTCAGGATGTCGCGCATGGTCATAATGCCCCAGTGACCGCTGGCATCGGGCTTGACGATCACCGAGTGGATGCCACGGGCCTGCATATGCTGCGCGACCTCGTGGAGCGTGGCGTGGCCGGGGACGGCTACCACCGTGCGGGTCATAATTGCGCCGACGGTGCCTCGCGGGTAGACCCGGCCCTCGGCCCGTTTGAGCAGTTCGGGGCTGATGCTGGCAGACGTATCAGGCTGGCTACCGCCACCCTTGAGGATGACATCCATATTGGCGATCAGCGCATCGGCGAACTCCGAGGACTTGACCTCGGTAGCACCCTCCATCTGACGGGCAAAGTCGTAGGTGACGGTCTTGTCCGTGATTGTCTTGCCCAGGGCGGCGATAATCAGGTCAGCCGCCTCAACCCAGCCCATGTAGCGCAGCATCATATCGCCGGAGAGGATGACCGAGCCAGGGTTAACCTTATCCAAGTCAGCGTATTTGGGCGCGGTGCCGTGGGTGGCCTCGAAGATCGCGTGGCCGGTAACGTAATTGATATTGCCGCCGGGGGCGATGCCAATCCCGCCAACCTGGGCGGCCAGGGCGTCGCTCAGATAATCGCCGTTCAAGTTGAGCGTGGCGATCACATCAAACTCATCGGGGCGGGTCAGCACCTGCTGGAGCGTAATGTCGGCGATGGCGTCCTTGATCAGAATCTTGCCAGCGGCCACAGCCTCTTTCTGCTCAGCATTCGCCGCCTGCTCGCCACGATTCGCCTTAGTCCGCTCCCACTGCGACCACGTATAGACATGATCCCCAAAGGTGCGCTCGGCGTACTCGTAACCCCAGTCGCGGAAGGCACCTTCGGTGAACTTCATGATGTTCCCCTTGTGTACCAGGGTTACGCTCTTGCGTCCGAAGGTGATCGCATACTCGATGGCCGCGCTGACCAGGCGCTCGGTGCCCAGGCGACTTACGGCCTTAATACCCACGCCGACATCAATTTTGCCCTCGGAGGCTTGGTCAATCAGGTTCAAAAACGCATCGGTCTTCGCAATGGTGCCGAATCGCACCTTGTTAAAATCCTTCGGGTGGTTCGTCTGGAGAAAATCGAGAACCGACTGAGCCTCGGTGGTACCACCACGGTACTCGATACCCGCGTAGATGTCCTCGGTGTTCTCGCGGAAGATCACCATGTCCACCTTTTCGGGGCGCTTGACCGGCGAGGGGACGCCGGCAAAGTAGCGCACGGGCCGCAGACAAACATAGAGGTCGAGGAGTTGGCGCAGGGCCACGTTCAGCGAACGGATGCCACCGCCAATCGGGGTGGTCAGCGGGCCTTTGATGCCCACCAAGTATTCCCTAAACGCCTCGACCGTCTCATCGGGCAGCCAGTTGCCCGTCGCCGTAAACGCCTTCTCACCGGCCAACACCTCGTACCAACTGATCTTGCGCGTTCCGCCGTACGCCTTCTCGACAGCGGCATCGAAGACTCGTACACTGGCCCGCCATATATCTCGTCCGGTGCCGTCACCCTCGACAAAAGGGACGATCGGATTGTTTGGCACCGTGAGCTTCCCGTTGCTGATCGTGATCTTTTCCCCCGCAGGGGTAGTGCGGCTCGGCATATACGCTCCTTCAAACAGTGGTATATCGGTCGGGGTCGCGGCTATTATAGCTGAAAGACAAGGTTCCGGGTTTGCCCTATTTCACATGCCAGCCGAACTCAGCCAGCCATCAATCTCGCGATCAACCTGCGCGGGTTCTTCCCAGTGCGGCAAATGACCGGCGGTAGGAATCTCTCGTAGGGTAGCGCAGGGCAGATTCTGCGCCAGCCAGCGGGACTGGCTGATCGGCACTACCGGATCGCGTGTACCCGCGATGACGAGAGTTGGGCAGGTGATGTGCGGGGCAAGCGGGCGGATATCGCAGCGCTTCAGGGCGTGCAACAGGACGGCGAAGCTGCGGAGGCGTGAGCGGCGGTAGGTCGGGCTCCAGACGGCAACAATATTGGCGGCAACCGGGTTGCGCCGGTAGGCCGCCGCGTCGCCGCTGTAGAACTGGCCGATGCCCCACTGCATATAATCTGGCAGCAGTTGCGTGAGCCGGTAGTTCAGCCAGTAGAAGCCGTAGGAGCCGGGGAAGGCGAACAGGCGTTGGTACTGGCCGAGGATTCCGGTCAGTGGTCCCCAAACCACCGGAGCGAGTGCCACAACGCGGGAGACTGTTGCCGGGAGCAGCGCTGCCGCCGCCAGGGCCACCATACCGCCGGTGGAGTGTCCGATCACGGTAACGCTCCCATCGGCGGCAATCTCCCTGATCGCCCGCAGTTCCAGATCGAGCAGATCATCCTGACTCAGCGAGCGGTAGTCTGGCGGGGCGATGGCTGGGTAGTGGCCGGGGAGATCGAGGCTAACGCAGCGACCCAGGTGCGCCATACGCGCCACCTCACGCGCCCAGATGGTGCGGTTGGCGGAGTAGCCGTTCACGAAGATCAGCGTATGCTTGCCCTGGCTATGTTCTTCCCACGTCAGCGTGTGACCACGGTGGGTGATATTCGGCATAGGCGATACCCATTTTTTGCAATAGAGCAAAAGTCACCCTGTCACACATGTCACGCTGAGCGAAGCGAAGCGTCCCGGCGATGATAAAGCACGTCGGGACGCTTCGCTTCGCTCAGCGTGACAGGACGAGTTTTGCGCTACTGCCATCTTCCCTTACCTACAAACCGTACAAACCCCTAATAATCAGCGGGGTCACTAGCCCCTCGATCAGCGAGCCGAGGGCTACCAGGGGCAGGATGATCAGCACCCACGTTTTGGCGAAGGCAGCCAGGGACCAGAGCAGATTCTGGCCAGCGCTAAAGCCCGATGGAGGGGCCAGGAGCGCGGCTCCAATGCGCAGGCCAAGGGCCGCACTCAGCACAAAGACCGGAAGTTCGACGATGCCGTGGGGCAGCACGTAGGCCAGCACAAACTGGAGTGGGCTACCCGCGCCGAGCGTCAGCCAGCTTCCTCCACGGGAAATGAGGCTGCTGGAGATAAAACCGATCTGGCCAAAGGCCACCGCAGGAACCAGGAAGGCGAAGATGCCGAAGCTGAATGCCGAGAAGAGGTTCGAGAAGATCGAGACGCGGATATTGTTGGCGAAGACAGACAAGGCCAGCAGGAGCGATGCCGTCGGCGGGTGGCCGATCTGTTTGAACGCCTGATCGAAGGCGCTCACGCGGAAGTTGGTGCCAACCGTGCCGCCGAGCAGGAGTCCGCCTATAGCCGCGATAAGGGCGAAGGCCAGCGGCAGCCGCAGTTCACGCAGCAGGGCCGGTAGCTCGCTGCGATAAAAACGTCGGGGCGAAAAGGGCAGCCCTGCGTACATTCTCGGAGCGGTGCCAGCCGGCTGATATTCGCGGTAGAAGGTGAGGTAGGTATTCATAACCTGCCATAACCCCGCATCCTCGTGTTCGCGTGAGAGGATCTCCTCGCGATTGAAGCTGGCCAGCCCACTACGGATGAGCGCCACCGTAATCACCGTCAGGGCCGCCATCATATACCAGATTGTATCGAAGCGTGCGGCGATAAAGAGCGGTGCCTGGATCTGGATGACCACCGCCGTAGGCACAAGAACCGCAGAGGCCAGCAGCGTCGCGGCACGGATGCTGCTGGCGTGACTGGAGATTACCACTGCACCGGAGACCAGCAGCAGCGTGATGATCACGATCATAATGGTGATCTGGATGAGCAGAGCCGGGGTCATTGCTGAGAAGTAGAGGGAAGGGAAGTACAGACACATCAGACCGAGGAAGACCGCCATCGCCAGAAGGCTCCCGATCAGAGGAACCAGCAGGGCCGAGATGAGCTTGCCCGCGTACAGGCTGCGGTCGGAAATGGGCATTGAGAGTAGTGACTCAAGACTATTGCGCTCACGTTCGCCCACAAACGACTCAATCGCCGTGATCAAGGCAAAGCTGGCGGGGACGAAGCCCACCAGCAGTGCTGCAAAGGGTACGAGTTGCCCGAGAACCGATTCGCTCTTCACAAAGGTCACTGCAAAGGAGGTGGCTGCCACCAAGCCACCCGGCAGTGCCAACGTCAACACGCCCAGCGGGATGAGGACGCGCCAGTCGCTCATGACCTCGACAAGCTCACGGCGAGCGATCAGCAGGATGGGAGATCTAAGGGCGATTGCCGATTGTCTGCGCCCTTGTCCATCATGCACCTTCGGCAACCTGACACGAATCCTGCCCTGGGAATGCTCACGCGAGAGGATTTCCTCGCGGTTGAAGGTATTCATGCCAACGCGGATCAGCAGGGCGGCCAGGGTTAGCAGGGCGTCGGCCACTAACCAGAGTTCGTCCCAGCGGTTGTTAATGATCAGCACGGCTGCCAGTTGTACCACCAGGGCCGCCGGTAGCAGGATAAAGCTCGACATCAGATTGGCGGCACGCACGGTGGTCATGTGAGCGGAGATCACCACCGCGCCCGTTACCATCACCAGGGCCAAGCTGCTCACGATCAGGAAGAGCAGGAAGAGCCGGGGCAGGGTAATCGCCGCAAAGTAGAGGCCGGGCTGAAAGCCGAGCAGCATATAGGAGAACATCAGCATCGCCACGACGCTGGATACCAGAGGCGTGAGCAGCGATGAGCAGAGCTTGCCCATATAGAGATCGCGATCAGAGATCGGCATGGAGAGCAGCGACTCCAGGCTGTTCCGTTCGCGCTCGCCCACAAACGACTCTAGGGCCGTGATCAGCGAGAAGCTAGCGGGGATGAATCCCACCAGCAGCGCGGCGAAGGGCATCAGCCGCCCGGCCAGGTTATCGTCTTCGACAAAACGTATGACCTGGCTGGCGGCGGCGACCAGCAACTGCGGGAAGATGAAGGTCAGCAGCAGGATCGGCGCGACAATCCGCCAGTCGCTCAAGGTGTCACGCACCTCGCGGCGGGTGATGGTGGAGATAGTGGTGAAGTTCATAGGGGGGTAGGGGGGTATTGATCTAGTGATCTGCACTGAGCGGCAGAAGCTGAGGATCATGCGGGCGATCACCGATCATCGTGGGCGGCTCGGTTACCCCCTGTCCCTTCTCCCCTGTCCCCTCCTCAGAGACAATTCGCAGGTAGACCTGCTCTAATCGCTGGGGTACCTCGGCCAGAGTGACGATAGGCAGGCCGGTGGAGGCGATGCGGGTGAAGATCTGCGGGTTGATCTGCTGGGGGTTGGGACAGCGATAACGGAGGGTATTCGCCTCCTGTGACTCGACGATCACCAGGTCGGCGAGGATCGCGGCGGCGGCCTGGGCAGGGAAGGGCGCGGCCAGTTGCAGTTCGTAGATCGGGTCGCCCAGCAACTGCCGGGTCAACTCGGCAATCGTACCCTGAGCGATGATCTGACCGCCACGGATGATCGCGATGCGGTCGGCGAGCGCCTCGGCCTCGCTGAGATTGTGGGTGGTGAGGAGGATGGAACGGTCGGCGGCGCGCAATTCGCCGATGGCGTCACGCACCGTGCGGGCGCTCTGCGGATCCATCGCGGTCGTCGGCTCATCCAAAAAAAGCACCGGCGGATCGTGGATGAGGGCGCGGACAAGGGCGATCTTCTGCTTCATCCCCTTGGAGTAGCCGTCGAGCTTGCGATCACGGGCGTCCCAAAGGCCAAACTGGCGCAGCAGAAGTTCGGCGCGGGCGTGGCGCGTGGCCGTATTTAGCCCCAACAGCGAGCCGAAAAAGTCGAGGTACTCCATCGCTGCCATGCGCCCATAGAGGCCAGGGTACTCGGTGAGCAGACCCACCTTCGAGCGCACCACCTGAGACTCCGTCACCACATCGTGGCCGCAGATGCGCGCATAGCCACCGCTGGGCTTGAGGATTGCGCCAAGCATACGGACGGTGGTGGTCTTCCCGGCCCCATTTGGCCCGAGCAGAGCCAGTAGTTCACCAGGCTGAATATTCAGGTCAATGCTACGGACGGCCTGAAAGGCACCGAACTGCTTGCTAAGTTGATAGGCTTCGATCATCGGTGGCTCCTACTGTTGGTGCTGAGGGGTGGAAGAGCGTTGCACGCTGCCCCTATACATTGTAGCGACTCAACACCCGTCCCGCCATACCACAGGTGCGAGCGTCCACGCACCTGAGTGCAACGTTAAGCCCTATGGCGATGGAGAATCACAAAGGGTCGGCAGTTCGTCTGCCGACCCTCTGTGCATATCTAATCAGCCAAACACATTGCTAGAATATCGCTGGAGCAGCCGGATCCGCTGTCGGGATCGGTGTCGCGCCACTCGCAGGCGTTCGGCACTGGCCATACATGAAACAACCCCAGTCTATACCGCCAGGGAATCCGGGCGCATATACCGGAGCAGCCGGATCCGCTGTCGGGATTGGTGTCGCGCCACTCGCAGGCGTTCGGCACTGGCCATACATGAGACAACCCCAGTCTATGCCGCCGGGGAAGTCGGGCGCTGGCGTCGGAGCAGCCGGATCCGCTGTCGGGATTGGTGTTGCGCCACTCGCAGGCGTTCGGCACTGGCCGTACATGAAACAACCCCAGTCTATGCCTCCGCCATAATCGGGCGTCGGCGAAACAGCCGGATCCTCTGTCGGGATCGGTGTCGCGTCACTCGTAGGTGTTGGGCATTGGCCCGCCCCCCCACATCCTGAGACACCTCCATCGGTAGGCGTTGGGGACGTGAAGATGGGAGGCTGAGGCTGAGGCTGAGGTATGGGCGGCGGGGACTGAATAGCCTCCGAAACGAGTTGGGCTGCACGATCTGCGGGCGAGTTATTTCCTTCACGTTCCCGTAGAGCAGCGTTGTGGTTGCCGGTCAGGAAACCCTGGATCTCGTTCCAGCAGAGTGGGGTCGTTACGACGCGCCCTCCCAACGTAACACGTACGAGCTTACTCGAAGGCCAGAATTGAGCTCCTTGGCCAATCGGAACGCTCGACTCGCCTACGCACGCGAGTGATGCGCCAATGCGCAGCGGCAGGATATTAACGAGGTAATCGTTGGTTGATTGAATGGAGGTCACGGGGAGTACGAGAGGTGCCTTTCGTAGGACAGGAACAATACTGCCAGGTGCCGGATCCATATTGTCACCTAGCGGTTCCATGTGCAGTTGACGAGGAATATTCTCGCCAAAGAGAAGGGAAAGTGCGGTCGGAACGACCCAGCAATACGTCTCAACGCTGAAGAGAGGACAGTCGGAGAGAGTGTTAAATGGAGCAAATCCTCCCACCGGGCTGTTAAGCAGCACCAGCGAACGCACATGTTTCCGGTTTGGGGAGTCGCTACCGTCTGGTTTCACCGCTAGGGTGGCCGCCCAGTGTGAAGCCACGACGCCGCCAAGGCTGAAGCCGACCAGATCGATCTGGGTTTGGTCTGAGTTATCTGCACGCACAATCTGGTCAATCAGCCAGTCGAGAGCCTGCGACTGCTGTTCTATGGGCAGGTGTGTAGCTTCCTCAGAGTAGAGTGGGTTGATTGATAACCCGTTCAAGTCAGGCTGAGACTGAGTTCCTGGGGAGAGATCTTTGCAGGGCTTTGCAGGAGTATCCAGAGGATACGCCCATCCAAGACAGTACTGTGATCCGTAGGCAGCGCCGTAGGCAGCGCCGTAGCTGAAGTAGACAAAATTATTCTCATTGAAGCCCTGGTCTTCCAGCTTCGTCTCAATGACGCTAAAGTCGTCGTTAATCGGTTCTCCTTCCCCGGATGATGTCGAGTTTACTCCCCCCAGAAACAAGACGTAGCGATGACTAAAATCCTCAGTCTGCGCCGCCGCTGGGCGCGCACTGTAGGTCAGAAGTGAGCTTGCGAACAGGGCCAAGCAAGAAAGTATGCGGCTGATGGTTCGAGCCTTCATTGACTTCTCCTGCA
>CAIXLU010000350.1 GCA_903920315.1 uncultured Oscillochloris sp. | reverse complement strand
CAGTTGGAGTTCCGGAATTGAGCGGGCCGGAGGGTTCAAAGCCCATCCAACAGCAAGGAAAAGCCTGCATCATCAGTAAGTTTTGAGCCCGCAAACCCCCGCCAGGAGTGGCGAAAAATTAACTACAACTGTAGTAATAGGCACAGCGCACCAGTGGGCGCAAGGACGACCCTGCCGACTGGCGCTGAACTCTTGGGAAGGGTATTATTTGATCTTGGTATTGGTTCATTACCAGCACGATTCGTATAAGCAAACTGAGCAGCAACAATGACCACCGATATTCAAGAAATGACCGCCGCCGAGGCGGGGATTACCTCACAGCGCCAATTAGATATTGCTCTGCTGGAGATGGATAGCCGTGGCGGCGAAGCGGTAATGCGCGACCTCTATTACGCAATCGAGTGCCGCATGGGTGAGGCGATCCTCTCACAGCAGGGCCGCGACACCCTGCGCAGCCTGATCAGCCGCGATGCCGTCGAACTCGGCTATGTACACCCCTATGACCCGGCCATTGTGCAGTGGCGCATCACTGATGCGGGGCGAGCCTATCTACAGTCCATCCGTGATGATCTCGCCCGCGCCGGTATCACCTCGGCTAAACTAGCCAGCGGTGAGGTTCCCCCCGAAGGGTTGGATACCACAACCTTCGATCTGGGCGACTACCCTATTGATAGCCTGCTCATCCGCTCGGAACAGCGCACCGTCTTCGATGTGATTCGGCGCATGGAGAAGGGTCATTTTATCCTTAACCCCGACTTCCAGCGCGATTTCGTCTGGGACGATGCCAAGCAGAGCAAGCTGATCGAGTCTACCCTGATGCGTATCCCGCTGCCCGTCTTCTACTTGGCAGAGAACGAAGAGGGCAAGGTGATCGTGGTTGATGGGCTTCAACGGCTCTCCACACTCCAGCGCTTTCTGCATGACAATCTGGTGCTGCGCGGACTCGGCACTGACAGCGGCGAACCGAATGAACACCGCGAGAGCCAGCAACTCAATGGCATGCGCTTCCGTAATCTGCCGCCCAAACTGCAAAACCGCATCGAGGATACCCAACTCATCCTCTACCTGATCGACGCGAAGGTGCCTGAGCAAGCTCGCCTCGACATCTTTGATCGAGTGAATAGCGGAGTGCCACTTAGCCGCCAGCAGATGCGCAATAGTCTCTATGTTGGCCAAGCCACCCGCTGGCTCAAGGAGCAGGCCCAAAGCGCAGACTTCCTGCGAGCCACCGGCGGCAGCCTGAACAGCAATACCATGCGCGACCGTGAGGCGATCAATCGCTTCTGCGCCTTTTTGTTATTCAGAGTCGAGGGCTACCGCCAGAGTAGCAGCAACATGGACACCTTCCTGGCTCGCACGCTCAAAGAGATCAACGGCCAGTCGGATGTCTGGATCACTAATCGCCTGACTGTGCCCTTCCGGCGCAGCATGCGCAATAATTATCAGATCTTCCAACGCCACGCCTTCCGTAAACATACTGACCCAAACGCCAGCCGCAACGTCATCAACATTGCCCTCTTCGATATCTATTCAGTGCTGATGACTCGCTACAGCGAGGAGTTTGTTGCGGAGCACGCTGATGAATTTCACCAGCGCTTTTACGACCTCCTGGCGATGCCCGACTTTCGGGCTGCGATTACGGATGCCACAAATAGTCTGCGCCGGGTTGAAGATCGCTTTCAGGCGATCGGGCAGGCCCACGCCGACCTGCCCTTTGATAGTGAGGTACGCTAATGCTCCAGCGGATTGTGTTGGAACACTTCAAATGCTTCGAGCGGCTCAAGCTGCCCCTTGCCCCGCTTACCCTACTCACGGGCCTGAACGCCTCCGGCAAATCAACCATCATCCAGGCTCTGGCCTTGCTGCATCAGACCATAACCGAAAACCCAGGGAGTTCAGGGCTGGTATTGAATGGGAAGGATGTCACGCTCGGCAGTGCCGACGAGATTGTTGATAAGGTGAGTGGACGTGACAGCTTTGTGATTGGGATTGACCACACCGAAGGATCGATGCTCTGGCAGATGCGGGTCGAGGCGGAGGAGTTGATCGCGCCCTTCGCTGAAATTGAGTGGCAGACTGAACACGAGAAGGGACAACTCATTCAGGATAATACGAGGTACGTTCTGACCGTTAGCGGTCCACCTCCCAGGTTGCTGCAAACGCTCCAGACCCTAACCTATATCTCGGCAGATCGCATTGGACCACGCGAAACCTATCAGGCCAGTAGCAGCACCCAGCAGACAGGCGTCGGGGCGCGCGGCGAGTACACGCCATGGTTTATTGATACATACGAAGATCTCTCTATTCCCAGCGCCATGTGCCACCCGGACACAATACCGCTCCTCAAGCGACAAGTGGAGGCATGGCTGGATGCATTCTTTCCTGGCAGCGGGTTTGAAATCGACCGCATACCGCGAACCAATCTGCTCGTCATGCGTCTACGCACAAGCACCGCCACGAATTACCACCGCCCAGTGAATGTGGGCTATGGCCTAAGTCATGTGCTGCCAGTAATCACCGCATGCCTCGGTGCCGTTGGCCTCGCCCAGCGTGATTCACAGGTCGCCCCACTGGTAATAGTTGAGAACCCTGAGTTGCATCTGCACCCGGCTGGACAGTCGGCGATGGGTATCTTTCTCGCTCGCACGGCGGCTGCGGGTGCCCAGGTGATCATCGAAACCCACAGCGACCACATCCTGAACGGGATCCGCAAGGCCGTGAAAGGAGTTGATGGCGATCCGATCTTAACCCCGGAGCAGGTCGCGATTCATTTCTTCCAGCCTCGCGATGACATAGGCCAGCGACCGCAGGTTATTTCCCCTGTGATCGATCTCCAGGGCAACCTGGATACCTGGCCGACAGATTTCTTCGACCAGTTCGACAAAGATCTTGGCTCACTGATTGGATGGTAGAGGTGCTGCGTGGATTTTTTCGTCAACGACCTCTCGCTCCACGGCCAGTTTATTGATCATGCGGGCTTTCGCCGGTCACTCCAAGAGGTGTTGCAATGCCGAACGTGCGCAACCACCTACGGCCATACGATGAGGGTGCCACGGGCTATAGTGGGACGCCCCGTGCTTGCATCGCAGAGCTTCCGTCAGGTTGTGCAGGCAACGGGCGACCGCAACTTCATTATGTTCATCATGGCCTGGCTCGATAAGCACGGGCCGTTTGTGGAAGACGAGCTACTGCGTAACCCGAACGAGTACCTCGACATCAATGACGGCACCGTCGTGAGCGAAGAGGCTATTGGCGAGGCCGCGACACGGCACTTTCAGGGCCTGTCTGCTGGGCTGGTGAGCTTCGCCCCATCAACCTTTCAACGCTCACCTGTCGAGGTACACTGGCATCGTCATAGTAGCGATCCTGTCACATGCGAGATCCCGAACTACTGGAATGCCCAGGAACTTGATCATTACCTGGAAGGGCAGCAGAGAGATCCGGCAACGTGGAAGGAGTTCATAGCGCAATTGCCCGCCCGCTTCCCACATCTAACCTTTCTTCCTGGCCTCGAAAATCATCTTGCTGGTGATCCGTTTAGCCTCTATGTAGTTGAAAGAACTTTCGTTCTTCTAGGTGTACTCAATGAGCTGAAGACCTGTTTTGATGTTGACGGACATCGCACTGCCCGAGGTGAGGAATTGATGGATAACTACGTTCGGCGGGATCGGGCACGTATCTCAGACTCGTCGGAGCAAGAAAAAAATGATCCACGCCTCCGCGCCGCTATGACGGTCCGCGACCCCAGCGGTGAGGAGCTTGTGTGCTTCTGGCACGGTAAGATTCAGACCCCGCCGTACCGCATTCACTTCAGTTATCCGATCCAGAAGGATGTACCCTTGTATATTGCCTACATCGGCGACAAGCTGACAAAGAGGTAGCATCTACGTGGAAGATCGCCCCTGCCTATGCGACCTGCACGGGCGTGATCGCCGAGGATGCCTATGCTATGCTATGCTGTTTGCCGAGGAGATGCGGTGCGGGTGGGTATCAGCGGCGAGTTGGCGATCGCGGTGGCGATCCGTCCCCTAGAGGAGATGTACCGCGAAGAGTTCACCAGTTGCATCTTTAGCGTGATGTCCGTGGCCGACGAGATCGACGATATGCTGCTGGAGAAGTACGGCGGCATCGCGAAGCAGCGCCAGCCGGCGTAGGCCAAGTCGGTCGGTCGGACGCCGACAACTTCTGACTTCACCTTCGGCATACTACTCGGGAGCGTAATTCCTATGCCCGCAACTATTGGCGACATCCTCAAGACCAAGCCAGAGCTGATCACGACCACGTCCGATGTAATGCTCCACCATATCCTGGAGTTGATGATCCACTACGATTACAGCCAGCTCCCAGTGCTGGATAGTGATGAGCGACCGATCGGGATCGTCACCAGCGATGGTATTGTGCGGGCACTCCATCACTTTGGTGCGATCTTGCGCGAGCCAAAAAAAGATGATACCAAAGACAAAATCCGCAGGCTAAGGGCTGTCGATGTGATGGATCGACAGGTGCAACGCTGTCAGCCAGATGCTGAGGTGTTCACAGTTCATCGTCAGCTTCGCGATGCGAGCTGTGTACTGGTTGTAAATGAGCGAGGCGTTCTGAAAGGCATTGTTACCGGATACGATACGACTGAATATCTCCGCCAGCGTGTCCAAGACATTGTTTTTGTCCAAGATATTGAAGAACGCATTAAGGATTATGTCAAATTAACATTTCGGAGATCTGACGGTTCATTTGACGAACAAGCCCTTCAATCTGCCATCATAGCCGTTACAAGTAGTCTAAATGACCAGAAGAAGCAACTTATGCCGTTACTTGCAGCGTATCTGAAATTGCGAGATGGAGATACGACTCGTTTAGCCGCATCCAGGGTCGTGAGCGCAACTACGTCGACTTCTTTGCCACAATGTTCAAGGATCTGCGCGCCGCTATCGGCGACGCATACCCGCTCTATCAGCCCACCCGGGTTGGCTACTATTGGCAGTCTGTGGCCCGCGTGCCCAACGAGTCGCCATATGCAGGCACCACCACCTTCTCGTTCACACGCGCACGCCGACCTCGCGTCGACCTCTACATTGACACGGGCGATCATGCGCGCAATAAGGCGATCTTCGATGGACTATTCGCCCGTCGCGAGTCTATTCAGACAACTTTCGGTGGTTCCCTCAATTGGGAACGTATGGACGCGAAGCGAGCCTCGCGCATCGCCGTTTACTACGACCGGGGAGCCGATATCAACTCCTCACCGGCAGTTCTGGCTGAACTACGAGTTTGGGGCGTCGAGATGCTTGTGCGTCTGAAGCGTGTTATAGACGAGTCAACGCGTGAGGTGCTGGCGGAGATTATGACTACTGTGTAGTTACCACGAGGTGACGCCATGAAAGAATATACGTACTCGGAAGCACGCCAGCGACTCGCGGATCTTTTAGATCTTGCCCAGCGTGAAGGCGGGGTGCGGATTCGTCGCCGTGATGGGAGTGTGTTTATGCTTGCACGCATTGAGGATCGTCATTCGCCGTTAGATGTCCCCAGCGTGGAT
>CAIXLU010000349.1 GCA_903920315.1 uncultured Oscillochloris sp. | reverse complement strand
TCGGTGAACGCCTTGATTTTCACCAGACCCTTAATACCGAAAGGGCCAGCGATCACGCCGATCAGCAGCAGGTCGTCAGGAGTCTCTGTCATAGTGATTGTAGATTACAGAATGCAGAGTGCAGATTGGACTGCAATCTGCAATCTGCGATCTGCACTCACTCAATGTCAATATGAACCCGCTTATTTTGGCGGGCTGCGGCAACGCCCATCATATCGCGGATGGCCTTGGCCACGCGCCCGCTCCGCCCAATCACCTTGCCGGTCTCATCGGGGGCGACCGAGAGTTCGTAGGTAACGGTGAAGCGTCCGACGCGCTCCTTGATCTGCACCGACTCGGGGCTATCCACGAGGTTGCGAGCGATGTAGTCGAGCAGCTCTTTCATGCGGGTTCAGGGGAGAGGGCACAGGGGCAGCGGATCGCCGCCGACACCCTACACGCTCTGCTATGCCTCAACGGGGGCAGCGATTACTTTGCCGTCGCTATCGAGGATACTCTGTTTTTTGAGCAGGCCGACAACGGTATCGCTAGGCTGGGCGCCAACGCCAAGCCAGTAGCGTGCGCGGTCGCCATTGATCTCCAGCACCTTGGGCGAGCGGATCGGGTTGTAGTGGCCGATGATCTCGATGAACTTGCCATCGCGCGGTGAGCGTGAGTCGGCCACGACAAGGCGGTAGCTGGGCTGCTTAGTCTTGCCAGTGCGGCGAAGACGAATCTTTACCATGTGTGTAAACTGCCTCCGAGAGCTATCCAGCTCTTCCCTATATCACAGATTATGCGCGCCCGCTGGCGCTTAACCGGGTTATATTACCACATTTCTGCGCGTATGGCGTAGGGGCGGCTCGCGAGCCGCCCCTACGGTCGAGCCGCCCCTCCGTCCGCGCCGCCCCTACTTCAGCATACGTAAAAGATCCTGCGGGTTGATTGGGCCGCCGCCACCGCCGCCTCCGCCTTTACCGCCGCGTCCCTTGCCACCACGGCCCTTGCCGCCGCCCTTGCTCATGCCACCGATCTGCTTCATCATGCGCTGCATCTGCTGAAACTGCTTGGTGAGCTGAGCGATGTCCTGGACGGTGGTACCGCTGCCACGGGCGATGCGCTCGCGGCGGCTGTTCTTGATGATGTCGGGGTTACGGCGCTCCTCAATCGTCATCGAGAAGATCATCGCCTCAACCTGCTTGAGCTGCTTCTCGCTGATCAGTTCCTCGTTGCGGGCGATCTGGCTGAAGCCTGGGATCATCCCCAAAATCTGCTGGAGCGGGCCCAGCTTGCGCATCTGCTGCATAGCATTCAAGAAATCCTCGAAGTCGAACTGGCCTTTACGCAGGCGTTTCTCCATGCGCTTGGCTTCTTCGACATCGTACATCTCCTCGGCCTTCTCAATCAGCGAGAGGACGTCGCCCATGCCCAGGATGCGCGAGGCCAGCCGGTCGGGGTAGAATGCCTCAAGGGTGTTGCCGTCAACCTTCTCGCCGCTGGAGATGAACTTGATCGGCACGCCCGTGACTGAGCGTACCGAGAGGGCCGCGCCACCACGGGCGTCACCATCCATCTTGGTCATCACCAAGCCGGTGATGCTGACGCGCTGGTTGAAGGTGTCAGCGACGCGCACGGCCTCCTGGCCGGTCATCGCGTCTACCACCAACAACCGCTCAATCGGGTGGACGCGGGCGTCAATCTGCTCAAGCTCCTGCATGAGCGGCTCGTCAATCTGGAGACGCCCGGCGGTGTCCACGATCACCGTGTTGTAGAGTTCTTTTTTTGCCAGTTCAACGGCTTGGGCGGCAATGTCGGGCGGGCTGGTGGAGCCGGGGTCGGTGTAGACCGTAATCCCAAGCTGCTTGCCGAGGGACTGGAGTTGCGTGATCGCCGCTGGACGGTAGACATCGCAGGCGGCCAACAACACCCGGCGGCCCTTTTTGCGTAGGGTCAAGGCCAACTTCGCCGCCAGCGTCGTCTTCCCGGTACCCTGGAGCCCCACCAACATGATCACCGTCGGGCCGGGGCGTGACTCCTGGAGCGGGACGTTGTCGTTGCCCAGAAGATTGATCAGTTCTTGATGGACGATCTTCACCACCTGCTGGTGGGGCGTGAGGCTCTTGGTGACATCCTCGCCAATGGAGAGTTCCGTCACCTTGGCGACGAAATCCTTCACCACCTTGAAGTTTACGTCAGCCTCAAGCAGCGCCAGACGCACCTGCTTCATCGCCTCACGAACATCGTCCTCGGTGAGCTTACCCTTGCTGCCTAATTTCTGAAAGACCGTCTGTAGCCGGTCGGAGAGACTCTCAAACATGATCGCGCTCGCTTCGCTTGAGGGAATCCTCGCTAGATCTGCACCATTGTACTAATCAATAAGAGGGGCGTCAAATAGCGACACGGTTGAGGGTGCGGTGCAGTCGCTCCCACACCCTCGCGGGGCGGATATCATGTCTTCTGCAACACGAGTGCGGATGAGGTCAATAGCGCGGGGGCGGGAGTGAACGAGGGTCTCGATCTCGTCAATCAGCGTGATCAGGCGGCGGTAATCACGGCGGAGCGCCTGCTCTTCGGCGCGGTCGAGGGCAACAGCCGGGACAGTGATGCCGATCCAGTCATCAAAACAATCGCTGGCGGTGAGAGACTCGATGCTGCTATAGCGGCTGAGTTCCCGCCAGATCTGGGCGGCACTATTGGTAAGAAGACGGACACTGTCTATAGCCATTGGCGATGCACGTATGGGCAGAGCATGCTCCGCTCAGAATAATCAAGGGAAACAGTTCTCATGGTAGCGTGCGGCGAACGCTGCGCTATCGGTCTAGGGGTTTAGTTTTTGTTCCATCGCAGGCTAGAGCCAATACTCGTGCCAACCTTGCCCCCTCACCCCCTGCCTCTCTCCCACCGAGGGAGAGGGGAAATTCTGCACCAGAGCGCGTTCGACTCCTCCTCTCCCGTTCTGGGAGAGGGGGCTGGGGGGGTGGAGGGCTGAGCGGCGGCAGATTCCTTATAATAGGGCAATCCGATTAACTCCGTTTGCGATGTCAAGGAGCCAGTGATGACGATTATTGATAGTACCTCGGTTGCTGCGGCGACCATTGGAGACTCGCCGTACCTCCAGATGATCGGCGGCGAGTGGTGCCCTGCCCTCGGCGGGGCCAGATTCTTCGTTGATAACCCGGCCACCGCTGCGCTACTGACTCATGTACCCGATGGTGGAGCCGATGACGCCCGTGCCGCCATTGACGCCGCCGCGACGGCTCTACCGGGATGGGCTGCTACCCCGGCTCCTCAGCGCGCCGCCCTACTGCGCCACGTCGCTGCCCTGATGCGGGAGCGCCAGGAGCGGCTGGCCACAATCATGACTCTGGAGCAGGGTAAGCCTCTGGCCGAGTCTCGTGGTGAGATCGCCTACGCCGCGTCGTTCTTTACCTGGTTCGCCGGCGAGGCCGAACGTATCTACGGGCAGACGATTCCGTCCAACGCGGCCAATAAGCGGCTCCTGGTGCTGCGCCAGCCCATCGGCGTGGTGGCCCTGATCACCCCCTGGAATTTCCCGACGGCGATGCTGGCCCGCAAGCTCGGCGCAGCCCTCGCCGCAGGCTGCACGGCGATCTGTAAGCCCGCCGAGCAGACTCCGCTCTCGGCCCTGGAGCTGGGCAAACTCTTTGTGGAGGCTGGTGCGCCCCCCGGCGTGGTCAATATCCTCACCTGCCAGAATCCTGTCCCCTTTTCAGAAACGATCTTCGCCGATGAGCGCGTGCGTAAGGTGAGCTTCACGGGCTCGACCGAGGTGGGCAGGCTGCTCATCCACAGCTCGGCAACAACCATTAAACGCCTGTCGCTCGAACTGGGCGGCAATGCGCCCTTCTTAGTGTTCGACGACGCCGACCTGGACGCAGCCGTTGTCGGGGCGATGGCCTCGAAGTTTCGCAACGCGGGGCAGACGTGCGTCTGCGCCAACCGCTTTTTTGTGCAGCGCGGGATCTACGAGCGCTTCGCCCAGAACTTCGCCGCCCAGGTGCGCGGTCTCACCGTAGGCAATGGCCTGGAACCCGGCATCGGCATTGGCCCGCTGATTGACGCGGTCGCCGTGGAGAAGGTGCAGCACCACGTACGCGAGGCAACCTCAGGCGGTGCCCAGGTGCTGGTCGGTGGCGATGCCTCGCCCCTGGGCGGACGCTTCTGGACACCTACCATCCTCACGGGTGTAGACTCCCGCATGCTGGTGGCTCGCGAGGAAACCTTCGGCCCGGTGGCCCCGCTCATCCCCTTCGATAGCGAAGATGACGCCCTGCGTATGGCCAACGATACCAGCTACGGACTGGCCGCCTACGTCTACACCCGCGATGTAGGCCGGGTCTTCCGCGTTGCCGAGGGCCTGGAGTACGGCATCATTGGGGTAAACGACGGCATGCCCTCCATCGCACAGGCTCCCTTCGGCGGCGTCAAGCAAAGCGGCATGGGCCGCGAAGGTGGCCCCCACGGCATTGACGAGTACCTTGAGGTCAAATACATCTCGCTTGGGCTAACCTGAAAATAGCAGGGTGTCGGGTAGGGGCGCGTCGCGACGCGCCCCTACGGTCCGTTTTCTTCAGGTATTGTGCGCGGATCGCATAGACATCTGTAACAAACGTGGGGGCGAAG
>CAIXLU010000348.1 GCA_903920315.1 uncultured Oscillochloris sp. | reverse complement strand
GCGAGCCGCCCTCCTCATTCGTGAGGGCGGCTCGCGAGCCGCCCCTACAATCCGGTTGGGGGACGTGGCCCGCCAAAATCCCCCGCGCCCGCTCACTCCGCAGCGCAGCGGGAATGTCGCCGCCGCCGAGGGTGATTGTTTTGACCAGGGAGCGCGCCGGGGCGGGCGGCGAATCGGCGGGCAGGAGCGGTGTTAAGTTCAGCGGCACGCGCTGGCTGATCAGGCGGGATAGTACGGCCAGCAGGGCGGCGGCGTCATCGCTACCCTGACGGTTAAGGGCCAGGGCGATGTGTGGCTTATCGGCCAGGATTGCGCCGATCCAGCGCGTGCATGCGTTGGCCGGGCCTGGCTCGATAAAGATTCGCACGCCGTCGGCGTAGGCTCGCTCAACCAGCCGAGGAAAATCAACCGGCTGGCAGGTGGCGCGGGCCAAACTGCGAGCAATCTGCTCGGAATCCTGCGGCAGCGGCTGGTAGTCGGCGGCACTGTAGAAGGTGATGCCGGAGGTTTTCTCAATAGGCAGGCGGTTTAGCTCGACCAGCAACTCGTACTCGGAGTGCATGGCCGGGCAGTGCATCACCGTGTCGAACGGGGCGCGGAACGCCTCGCAGCCGAGATCGGCAATCACCCGGCGCACGGCGTCGGGCGCGCCAGAAATGATGACCTCGCCCGGTGTGTTGATGTGAGTCAGGAAGGCCCGCCCCTCGCCACGCAACCGCTCACGGACAGCCTTGGGCGTGGCCTGGACGATGTAAATGCACCAGACGTCGTCCGATGCGTTAGCGGGTACGCCAAGATATTCGCGGGCGGCTTCGCGCTGTCCGCTCAGGCGGCGGGTGAAGAGTGGCGACTCTCGTAACCGCTGGAGGGCCGCGTCATCGGCCCGCCACGCCCCCAGCGACCAGAGCATACTCGCTTCGCCCATGCTGTAGCCGAGGGCCGCGCTGGGTTGCAGGCCAAATTGCTCGCGCAGGATGGCGGTGAGGAGCAGGGTGAAGCTCAGGCTGGTCTGGATCATGCCTAGCGGATTACTGCGCAGAACTGCCTTATCCTGATCGCGATCCGCCGGTTCAGGCGCACGCTGGCGACGCGGGTAGAGACTGCGTTCACCAAGGATAGCGGGCGCATCGGCCAGCAACCCGTCCATGCGAGCGTGCAGATCGGGGAAGAGCTGAAACAGTTCGCGGCCCAATCCGGGGTAGGCGCTGAACGCGCCAGGGTAAACGAAGGCTAGTCCCGCCTGCGCACCGAGAGGTCGGGCGCTGAAGCTACTACCCAGAGGCGTCTCCCAATCGCGGCCATGATCAAAGGCGGCGGCAATCCCGGCGCGGGCAAAACCGATCTCGCGGCGCAATTCATCGCCGCTGCGGGCCACCAGAGCCAGGGCGTAGGGTGCGGATGCGCCGTGGGGCTGAAGCCCTCGGCTATTGCCTACAAAGGCCGTCTGCGCGGCCTCAGCTAGGCCGCGTAGGCGGCCTTCGTCATCTGTAGCCGAGGGCTTTAGCCCCACGGCGACGGCGGACCGATCCTGGTAAGCACGGATAGTCTGTCGCGATAGCTCAACCAGAGGCGTATCGGCCTGTTTCTCCAGCGCACCCAATTGGGCCAGCAGATCGGCGCGGTCAGCGGCGGCTAAGGGCAACAGCCAGATCCGGCTACGTTGGGCGAAGGCGGCGGGTTGCGGGCGAGCATCTGGCTCTGCGGAAAGCAGAACGTGGGCCGCGCAGCCGTTACGATCCAGGCCACTGACCGCCGCCACCCGCCGCTGACCACGACGAGCCAGCCAGGGCCGCGTAGCGTCGGGAACGTAGAAGGGGGAATGTTGACCCCTCACTCCCAGCCCCTCTCCCACCAGGGGAGAGGGGAGCGGAAGCCCTGGCAGATACCGCCCGTCCAGGCAGAGCGTAGCCCGGATGAGGGCAGCCATACCGGCGGCGGCTCCGCAGTGGCCAATATGTGCCGTTACCGAGCCGATGGCGCAGCTTAAACCCTCACCCCCAGCCCCTCTCCCAGAGGGCGAGGGGAGATCAGACTCCCTCTCCTCTTGGGAGAGGGCTGGGGTGAGGGCTATCCCAGCAATATCGCACGTACCATCGCCGCTCAGCTCCAGGTAGCCAACCTCGGAAGGATGAGGGAGGAAGGATGAAGGATGAGGGAGCCTTCCTCCCTCATCCTTCATCCTTCCTCCCTCATCCCTCCTGCTCACCTCCACCGCATCCACCGTGGCGTAGATCCGTCCGCCGTCCCGGCGCGCATCGGCGGCGCGGCGCAGTACCATCGCCCCAGCACCCTCGCCCACCGTCCGGCCCGATTGCCCGTCGGCGGCATCCAGTAGCGTGCGCTCGATACTGCCGGCCAGATCCACGGCGGCCACCACAACCGCCTCCAGTTCGCCCCGCGCCAGCATGATCTGGGCCAGTTCGAGGGCGCGGAAGGCCGAGTTTTCGTCGGCGGAGACGGTGAAGGCCGGGCCGCTCAGATCCCAGAGGGCGGCGACGCGACAGGCCATAATGTTGCCGATAAAGCTGACGTATTGGTTGACCTGAGCGCGGGGGTGCAGGGCGTCTTTGAGCAGAATTTCAAGCTCGGCCCGCTCGGCGTCACTCAGGGTTATTCCGGCCCGCGCCAGCATAATCGGCAGGTGCCAGCCCAGATCCTGACGCCCGCGTAGCTGATGCATGGCTGGCTCTGACTCCATCGCCACCAGCACCGCGATGTGTGCGCCGGGGCGGACGCCCGCATCGCGTAGGGCGCGGTCGGCGACCTGGAGCAAGAGCAGTTGCTGCGGCAAGGGCTGATCTGTCGGGTCGGGCGGGATTTTCGCATGTAAGAAGTCGAATTGGAACCCGTGCAGATATGCCCCGTCAGGCGCAGCCCTGTCCGGCAGCCCGTGCCAACGATTGGCAGGCAGCGGGCCGATGCTGCGTTCCCCGGCGTACAGCCCCCGATCCAGGGCGGCGAGATCCGGGTACGGGCCGAAGCAGGCGTCCATGCCGGTGATGGCGAGGGGGCATGAGGCGGTACGTGTGGGTAGGGGCGGCTCGCGAGCCGCCCCTACATCGGTGAGGGCCGCATATCCCTCCAACACCACATGCGCGTTCGTGCCGCCGAAACCGAAGGCGCTGACCCCGGCGCGGCGCGGGCCGGGCATGTCGGGCCAGGGTGTGAGCGCCTGCACGCTGCCGGAACCGCCAATTGTGCCGCCTTGTGAGACGAGGGGATCGGACAGAGTCCGTGTTGGCGGGATCTGTCCGTGGGCCATGCTGAGTAGCACCTTGAGCATCCCGGCCATACCGGCGGCGGTGAGCAGGTGGCCGAAGTTCGACTTCACCGAGCCGATTTTGGGCGCATGGCCGTAGGCACCGAAAAAGCGCTCCATGCTGTTCAGCTCAACGATGTCGCCGACGGGGGTGCCGGTAGCGTGGCACTCGACATAGGCGATGCTCTGCGGCGCAACTCCGGCATCGGCGTAGGCCCGCTCGAAGGCGAGTTGCTGGCCTTTGGGGTTGGGCACCAGCAAATGCTTGCCTGCCCCGTCGTTCGACAGACCCACCCCGCGCACCAGCCCGTAGATCCGGTCGCCGTCACGGAGTGCGTCGGCGTAACGCTTGAGGGCAAACACCCCCGCGCCCTCACCCGCAGTCAGGCCGCGAGAACTGCGATCCAGCGGACGACTCACCGCGCCCTCGGGCGGGTACGCCTGAAAGATCGAAAATCCCGTCAGCACAAAGAGCGGGTCAGCGCAACTCACCGCCCCCGCCAGCATCAAATCCGCCTTACCCGCCGCCAAATAATCGCAGGCCAGCCCAAGGGCGTAGAGCGACGAGGCGCAAGCGGCATCCAGAGCGAGGTACGGGCCACCCAACCCGAGCGCCTGAGCCACCAGGGCAGCCGGCCTCCCGGAGATACTGGCGTTGAGGGGATTGATGCCTTCGCCGTCGTGAGGGATGAGGGATGAGGGATGAGGGATGAGCCTGCTCCCTGCCCCCTGCCCCCCGCCTCCTGCCTCATCCCTCATCCTTCCTCCCTCACCCCTTCCGAGCATCTCGTCCAAAGCCTCAGCTACCGCGCCTGCGTAGAGCGGAGCCAGCAACCGCTGCGATGAGCGGGTCGGGAAGGAGAGGTTGCCCAGGACGACCCCGCAGCGGTCAAGGAGATCGGCCCGCCCCAGGTAGCCACTGTCGCCGAGGGCTTGGCGAGCCACGTGCATCGCCCAAGCGTAAAGCGGATCTAGCCCGCGCAACTGGTCGGCAGAGAGATGGAGACCAACCGGATCGAGGTGAAACCCGCGCACGAAACCGCCGCGCCCGTAGGCGTAGCCATCGGCCAGACGGTGGGCCGGATCGAAGAATATCGCCGGGTCGGCCCCGATCTCCGCCGCTGTCGCCATACTGGTCGAGTCAACACCATCAACCAGATTCTGCCAGAAGGCGGACGGGCCATCGGCACCAGGAAAAAGGCAGCCGAGGCCGATAATTGCGATAGGTTCCACAGGTATCCTTCGTAATATCCCGTAGGGGCGCAGCAGTCGCCTAGCAGGGCTGGTACACAGTCCGCAGATCGCCCGTGCCGTAGGCGTAAACGCCTCGGCTATTACCTACGAAGGCCGCTTCAGCGGCCTCAGACAGGCCGCTGAAGCGGCCTTCGCCATTGTAGCCCGCCCGTTTACGGGCCGGGCGGCTGGGATGACAGCGCCCCTACACCTGCGCAAACAACCGGTTGAGTTGGTGACTAACCGCCACCTCGACTCCGCGTAGCTGGAGGGCCACCCGGCCAACGTCATCGTGGGCGGCGATGTCGGCGACGAGGCGCTGTTCGCCGGACTCGCGCACCACCAGGGTCAGGTAGGTTGGCGTGTCGAAGGCCAGGGGCAGGTACTGCTCGGCAGAGGCCCAACCCAGGGGCAGGCTGGCGGCGGCGTAGCGGCGGCGCACCCAGATCAGGCACGCCTGGAAGAGCGCGTCGGCCACAAAGGGGTTGAAGTCGCCCGCCGGAAACTGGCCCTGGGACTCGGCACTGAGCGACGGCAGGGAGCAACGCAGGGTCAGGCCGGTATTGTCGAGGTGGAGCACCCGCTCAATACTGCGCAGACTCGGCCCGTGAAACAGCGTACCGTCGGCGTAGAGGGCCGCGCCGTCACTGGCATCTCGCTCAGCCAGATCCAACTCGGCTAGTATCGGCTGCGCGAGCAGATCGCGGCCCAGTTCAATCGTCGCCCGGTAGTGGTAGCGTGGGCGACCGGCGGCGGTGCTGCTGGAGATCAGCGCGTCGAGACGTACCAAACCCTGCGGCGCATCTTTGGCCGTCTCGGTCAGTTCCAGGTGGTAGCGATCCGCGAGTTGCGCATCAAAGACAACCCCCTTCAGCACCTGGAAGCCATCGCAGCGGCGCAGGCGGTAGCCGGGGTGAAGCTGCTGGCAGGCCGCGATCATCCAGGCGGCGGCGGCGGTTGCCGGTAAGACGGCGTGCGCGCCTATCATGTGGTCGGCGAGGAAGAGGTTATGCGCGAGGCTGAGCTGACGTGAGCTGCGCTGGCTGCGTAGTTCGCCGGTGAGCGAGGCAGGCGCGGGGCGCATCGGCGAACCCACCACCAGTTGCACGGCAGGGCCATCCATCGCCAGAGCCGTCAGCAACACCTCCACCCCAGCATTGATCGGAATAACATCAATCTGGCGCTGGGCAAACATGGCCTTCAGCGCCGGCGTGACCATCCCACCGTCCCACGGCCCCCAGTTCATAGCGAGTACCCGACAGGCCGAGTACTCACGCTGGATCTGATGAGCGGCCTTATTCAGAATCTCATTGGCAATCGCGTAGTCGCTCTGGCCAAGGTTGCCATAAAATCCGGCTGCGGACGAGAAGATCACCAGGTAGCGCAACGTGTCAGGCGGAGCAACCGCCAGCAAGCTCCGCAATCCACCGATTTTCGGGCCGAGTACCGCATCGAAATCTGCGCCCGTCTTCTGCTCAATCCGCCGGTCGGCCAAGGCACCCGCGCCGTGAATAATCCCGCTGATCGAACCGACATCGTGCAAGGCAGCGCGCAACCGTGCCGTATCGGCCACATCGGCACAGATATAGCGGGCGCGACCGCCCGCATCTGTCACCGCCTGGAGCGTGGCGGAGATCTCCTCACAGGCCCGAATATCGCGCCACATACGCTGGATGCTAGCGGGCAGCGGGCGCTCACCCTGCGCGGTGATCGCCACCGCAATATGCTGCTTGAGCGTCGTATCATCCAGCCCTGGCCCGGCCCACTCAGGCGGCGGCGCGAGCGGGGTGCGCCCCAGCAGCACAAAGCCACAGCGGAAGCGGCGGGCCATGCCGATCACGCAGGCGGCGGTAATCCCGCGTGCCCCGCCGCTAACCAGAAAGACATCCGTGGGGCTGACCATCACGCGCCGCCGATGGGTAGATGAGCGGCCAGGGTCGCCCGCCCGCGAGGGCCGTAGCCCACCTCGACCAGCCGCAGATCAGGATCGGAGCTCTCGGCCACGATCATCTGCGCGGACTGCTCGGCACCAATCTCTGGGCTAAGATCAATGCCGCGACAGAAGACACCGGCCCATTCCTGGTGTACTGTCTTCACTAGGCCAAACAGCCCGCCGCCCACCGGACTGACTGCGCGGCCCGTGCCGGTACCCAACTCGCCATCCATGCGAGTAACCGCCATAAACAGAGAACGCCCGCTTCGTCCTGCCGTGGTCAACGTGGGCGCGAGGAGCTTAGCGGCCAGGAAGATCAGCCGGACAATCTGCTGCTCGGAATCATTCAGCAGATCAGTGGTATGGGGCAATGCCGCAGGCTGCGGGTGCAGGTGGATGAATCCGCCCACCGGGCCGTAGCCCTCGGCGATCATACGCAGCGCCTGCTCAAGCTGGCCCTCGCTCAGATCGTGCAGTGCTACCCGGCCCACGCCCGGAGGCAGGGCGGGCCGCGCTCCCACCAGCGATGTCGGCAGGCGCAACACCACCGGCTGCCAGCCACGCGCAGCCAGGGCAGCGGCCAGGGCAGCGGCAGTAGGTGTACCGTCATCCGTAATCACACAGCTCCAGCCATCCGGCACCGGAGTCTCCAACCTATCCGGCAACGGCAGCCGAACCAGAGTCGCAGGTGAGGTTGGGGCGGCCCACTGCGGCGCACCCTCACCCCCAACCCCTCTCCCACGGGGAGAGGGGAGATCGGACTCCCTCTCCCCGTGGGAGAGGGCTGGGGTGAGGGCAGGAGCGGAAACCCCCTGGAGGTGAGCGACCACCTGGGCCAGGGTGCGCAGTTCCGCCAATTCCTCCGGGGCCAGACGTGGCAAGGTGAAGCGGGTCTGCATCGTTCCCAGAATATCCACCCGCTTGATGGAGTCAATCCCCAGATCAGACTCCATATCCATGCCCAGCTCCAGCGTCTCACGCGGGTAGCCAGTCTTCTCGCTCACCACCGTCAGCAACCCCTCCGTCAGCTTGGCCAGATGAGCGGGATCGGCGGCAGGTACCGTAGAGACGCCCCGGCGGGGCGTCTCTACCACCGGCGCAGGTGCCACCGCCACCGGCGCGGCAACCCCCTGGAGGTGAGCGACCACCTGGGCCAAGGTGCGCAGTTCCGCCAATTCCTCCGGGGCCAGACGGGGCAACGTAAAGCGGGTCTGCATCGTTCCCAAAATATCCACCCGCTTGATGGAGTCAATCCCCAGATCGGACTCCATATCCATGCCCAGCTCCAGCGTCTCACGCGGGTAGCCAGTCTTCTCGCTCACCACCGTCAGCAACCCCTCCGTCAGCGTGGTCAGATGGGCGGGGTCGGGTGTAGAGACGCCCCGCCGGGGCGACTCTACCACTACCGGCGCGGGCGACTCTACCACCGCCACCGGCGCGGGCGGCGTGAAGATCGGTGCAGGCGGAGCCACCTGAACCGGCGGCGTGAAGATCGGCGCAGGCGGCGTGAAGATCGGCGCAGGCGCGTCCGTAGAGACGCCCCGGCGGGGCGTCTCTACCACCACCGGCGCAGGCGGCGTGAAAATCGGTGCGGGCGTCTCTACCACCGGCACCGCCATCCCTGTTGAAACCTGCTGCTGGATCAGATGCAGCAATCCGGCGGCGTAGTCACCCTGCTGTGTCAGAAACTGCTGGTGGATGCGCAGGGTCTCGGCCTGGATCTGGTGCATGGCTGCCAGCCCGCCCTCGTGGTTCGCCGCCGCCGACTGCGGCAGTTGCAGCAGCAGGCTCACATACTCGTGCTGATAACTAAGAAACTGCTGGTGAACCTGCAAAATCTCGTGCTGGTGCGCCTGAAGCTGCGCCATGAGTTCAACCAGCGACACCGGCGCGGGAACCTGCGTGGTCGGCGCATATACCGAGGGTGCGTTAGGCTGTTCCATATGTATGATTCCGTTGCGCCGCTCTTGAATAGGCAGCACGGCGCTTTCGGGAAGTATCGTCATGATCGGGCTTTCCTCATTGATAATTGGCTCGCTCGGCACGGGCGTGCTGGCCAGCGCATCCGCATAGTCGGCCCGCGTCTTCTCACTGACATAGTTGCTGCCGTTCAGTTTCACCATCGGCCCACGTCGCTTACGTGCGGGGGCGACTGTTGCCTCGCGCTGGTAGGGGTCAATCCCACGCATGGGTACGCCGACAACCCGCAGTTGCACCACTGCCTCGCGGAGTTGGCGGTCGCTATCGAGCTGGCGACTAGGATTGAGGGCCACGGCGATATGCGGTCGGTCGCCCAGGATGCGCGTTACGAGGTTGGTGAGTACGCTGCGCGGGCCAATTTCAACAAAGATCGCACCGCCTGCGGCGTAGATCTGTTCGATCTGATCAAAGAAGCGCACCGGCTGAAGAAGCTGATCGGCCAGGAGCGCCTGCATGGCCCGTGGGTCAGCCGGATAAGGCTGAGCGGTCGCGTTGGCATACACCGGCACGCGAGTTGGGCTGAAGGCGCAGGCATGGATGGCACGACTGAATGGTACTTGGGCGTGGCCTACCAGCGGAGTATGGAAGGCTGCCGAAACCGGCAGCGGGGTGGCCCGATGTCCCGCCGACTCCAGGATGTGCCGGACTCGGCTGATCGCCGCCGTCGGCCCCGCCAGTACCACCTGGTCACGGGCGTTCAGGTTCGCCACCGTGATTCCCGGCACCTGACCGGCAATTATCTGCACGGTTGCGAGTTCCGCAGAAACCGCCAGCATCGTCCCGGCGTCGAACGTTGGGTCAGATGGAGGAGCCATGGCCTGCCCACGGGCGTGGGTCAGGGCCAAGTAATCATCGTCGTCTAGCGCACCTGCGGCCCAAAGGGCGGTTAATTCGCCGAAACTATGTCCGGCCACCATATCGGGCCGGAAACCAGCGTCGCGCAGCAGGCCAAACATACCGGCGCTCAGGACGCCGATGGCGGGCTGAGCGTACTCGGTGCGCTGAAGACGATCAGCCTGACATGCCTGCTCGGCGGGCGTGAAAACCGGAGGCGGGAAGAGGATCGCCGAGAGCGGCATGTCTGTGGCGTGAACATCAGCCCGCCCCAGCAGTTCGCGCAGCGGCGGAAAATTCAGTGCCAGCTCGCGGCCCATCTCCAGATATTGCGAGCCTTGGCCGGGGAAGAGTGCCACCACCCGTCCGGCGGTAGTCAACCCCTGGCGCTGGTAGAAGATGCCCTTCGGGTGCTGGAGCCGTTCGGCAACGGGCTGAGCGTTGAGCATCGCTACGGCGCGTAGCAGTTGCTCGCGGGCTTCCACCGGACCATCGGCCACACAACCGATCCGGGCCAGTTCCGTGGGCAGATCTATCGTTTGCGTGGCGACAGCCAGTTCGGCGAACGCCTGATCGGCCTGCGGGCCAGCCAGAGTTTCGGCCAGCTCAACGCAGCGATCACGGAGCGCGGCAGGCGTGGGCGCAGCCAGAATCAGCTCCTGGGCAGTCTGGTGGATACGGTACGGCTGGTGGTGATCGTCGGCGTACTCTTCAAGCACCACATGAAAGTTAGTGCCGCCAAAACCGAAGGCGCTGACAGCGGCGCGGCGCGGTGGTGCGCCCGCTGCGCGCAGCCAGGGTCGGGGGCGAGTGTTCACATAGAGCGGTGAACCTTCCAGGCCAAATTTTGGGTTGGGCGATCCGACATTGATCGTCGGTGGCAGCACCCGATGGTGCAGCGCCAGGGCCGCCTTGATCATCCCGGCGGCCCCCGCCGCCGCTTTAGTGTGGCCGATCTGCGATTTCACGCTGCCCAGAGCGATATGCGCCTGACGCGAGTTGCCTTCACCAAAGACATC
>CAIXLU010000347.1 GCA_903920315.1 uncultured Oscillochloris sp. | reverse complement strand
GTATGGCGCGTGCCATCGCCGTCATTCAGTCCGACGACGCACTTCTGGCTAACCTTGCGTTCTTCGTGGTTGATGGCTTCGATCAGTTCACCAGCTTGCAGCTTCGCCTGCTGCGCTCCCTCTGCGAACGTGCCGAGCAGAGCCTGATTACCCTCACGGGCGACCCCGGTGAGCGTCCGGCGCACCGGCGTTTCACCGCTACTCTGGACGCCCTACGACTCACATTACCTTGGGCAACGGTCGAGTACCTGCCGCGCACCATCTCTCCGCTGCCACCCCTGGCCCACGCCGAGGCGACCATTTTTGAGCTTGACATACATACTCAGGTTGACGCCGCCGGAGCTATTCACCTGATCAGCGCGCCCGACCGCGAGCGCGAGGTGCGCGCCACCCTGCGTCACGTCCGCACCCTGCTCGCCGCTGGCGTCGCCCCCGAAGATGTAGCCGTCATCTTCCGCGACTCCAAACCCTACGCCCCCCTGCTCCGCGAGATCGCCGCCGAGTACGAGCTACCTCTAGCCATCGCCGCTGGACGTCCCTTAGCCGAGGCTCCGCCCATCATCTCCCTACTGGCGATGCTTAGCCTGCCCTCCACCAGTTCCCTGCATCCCGCCCTCGCCACTGCCGAAGAGTATGTATCCTGGCTTAATAAACTCCCCGACCTCCTGCCCCTGGCTCCCAACCAGTCCGAATGCCTGCGCCATCTTCTGGCCGAACTCGCCGACGCATCCCGTCTGCTCAACGAGCCGCCCCAGATCTTCGGCGACTTCCTCGCCGACCTCCGTGCCGCCGTGGATGCAGCCAGTTACGATCGCCAGTCGCCCCGGCCCGGTTCGGTGTCCGCCCTCGACGCCCTCGCCGCCCGTAGTTCCTGTTTCCCCCACGTCGTACTGATGGGCCTCGCCGAAGGCGAGTTCCCGGCCCGCCTGCCCGCGCCCGCCTTCTACACCCGCCGCGAGCGCGCTATCCTCTTCGCACGCGGCGTACCCTTGCCCGCCGCCGATCCCGCCGACGAACGCACCCTCTTCTACGAGGCAATCACTCGCGCCCGGTGCAGCCTCACCCTTTGCTTCACCCGCCTCGATGAGAGCGGCAACCCGCTCCAGCCATCGGCATACCTGCGCGACCTGCTCAGCCGCTTCACAAAGGGCAGCATCCCCACGCACACACTATCTGCGGGCAGTGCGCCCACCCTCGCAGAGGCTGCGTCGTCCCAGGAGCATCTGATTGCCCTGATGGACTCTGTGGCCGGGAGCCGGGAGCCGGGAGCCGGGAGCCGGCCACCTGCCACCTGCCTCCGGCCTCCGGCCTCCGGCCCCCAACCCCCGGATCTATACGCCCACGTCACCCACGCCTGCGCCGTTGAGCGTGACCGTGAGGGTACCGAGTCCTACGGCCCCTACGAGGGTGTTCTCACGGATCAGGCGGTAATCGCCGCCCTTGCTGTGCGCTTTGGCCCCGCCCACCCCTGGAGCGTCACCCAGATCAACGATTACACCACCTGCCCGTTTCGCTTCGCCGCCGCCCATCTTCTGCGGCTAACACCGGCTGGCGATACCGAGGAAGGCATGACTCAGATTGACCGGGGGCGACTGATCCACGCCATTCTCGCTCACGCGGGTTGTCTCTGGGCCGCTCGCCATCTGCCCGCCGCCGCTGCGCACGAGGATGTCTACCTCGCCGACCTCTCCGCCGCCGCCGATGAGGTGCTGGCCAACGCGCCACAAACCTACGGCTTCAATCCCGGCCCCTTCTGGAACTGGGAGCAGGCCGAGTTGCGCAGCACCCTCGCCCGCGCCATTCGCCGCAGCCTGCGCGACGGCGGTGGCTGGGATCAGTACGTCCCCATTCTTACCGAGGAAAGTTTTGGCTTAGGCGATGGCCGACACGCCCTGCATCTCGATACTGCCGCAGGCCCAGCCCGAATCATTGGGCGGATTGACCGCATAGATCGCGCCGCCGACGGAACCCTGGCCCTGATTGATTACAAAAGTGGCAGTACCCCACGTTCCCTGGAAGAAACCCTGGACGGTCGTGATGTTCAGCTCACGGTCTATACCCTCGCCGCTGAGCAGTTCCTCGCCGCCGCAGAGCAGACTGTCGCCCGCGCCGGTTATCTCTACATCGGCAGCGGCAAACGCGGCAAGCCCCTCACCCCCGCCAAACACGACGAAGCCAAGGCTTCCTTGCGCAATCGCCTGGGCGATGCCGTGATGGGAGCCCAGACCGGCCAATTCCCCGTGCGCCCGCGTGATGAGTGTCCGTCGTACTGTGCCTTTGTCGGCATCTGTCGGCGCAATCTGGCAAAAAGGGCACTAGACAAGGTTTCAGGTGCCAGGTGTCAGCGCGACAGTTCGTAGTGCAGGCTTCCAGCCTGCCAAGTCACGCGGAACGATGCGAAATTCTTTGCGTCTTTGCGCCTTCGCGTCAGATCATACGCGCATATGACGCGAAGAGGGAGAAGGGTCGCGGACGGGATTCTACGCCTCATCCCTACTCTGAGCGTGGGCCGCTGAGCCGCCAGATCAAGGTGCCGAGGGCGGGGCCGAAGCGGTTAATGAATCGCTGGCGGTCACGTCCGGCATCATATATTTGCAGGGCTAGTTCCCGCACCTGCACGCCATCGCCCACCACATCGAAGCGCACGTCATCGAGGTTAAAGGTGGCGGCCACATCCACCAGATGCGACACCGACTCATAGGGCGGCTCTAGTCGCACATGGGCGCGCACAAAGACTCCCTGGTCGCGTGCCGTGGTGACGGCCTGACGCACCCGGTTACGCACACTGGCCGACTCAAACACACTGGACGCCCGCAGGTGCAGCGTGATCGCCTCGCACCCGGCTTGCACCATATGTGCGCTGAGTGACGTATCGAGCTGATCTGCGTCGGCGTTCGCCTCCCACCCGACGTTCAGATGTGCCTCGCACAGATGCGTGAGCAAATCTACCAGCCAGGCCCGGTCGCCTGTGATTGACACATCAGGAAAGAGATAGTGGCGCAGCCCAAACTCATGCGAGACACTGCGCAGTTCAGCCACAATCTGTGTTGGCGAACGCAGGGTGATCGCCCCGCTACCCGACATGTCCGTCCCGGCGATGAGAACCATCGTCTGGAGTTCGCCACCGGCCGCTCGCAATTCATAGCTCTCCAGCGAGAGCAGATGTCGTGCCGGGAAGGGCAGGTCGTCAACGGTGTAGATCGCGTCCAGTTCCTCATGTGGCTCGACGTTCTCGTTGTCGTGCTGCCGATCAATCCATTGGATCGTTTCCGTACAGATTCGGTTTGCGTCGAGGCCGTTACGGCTCATCTGTACCGGCAGCACGTGGCGGTGGTGATCTTCATGCAGTGCATGGACGGCGGCAGAGAGCATCTCGGGCTCATCACCAGCCACCACCAGCATCTGCGGTCGAAACGAGCGCAGTGGCTGAAACGCCGTACTTAGCGTGGCACCAGGATCAAGGGCCAAGTCATAAATTCGCACAATATGCCGCCGCTGTTCAAGCAGCGTCGCAACATAGGCCAGCGTCAATGGTGGCGCAAGCAGTTTGCCGAGACACGGAAGGGCAATCAACGCGATATTCACACACGAACCTCGCTCTTACTGGGGAAGACTCTCAAGATGTCACCGGCTCGCTGATCAACTGCTCCCGCCGCACGAGCGGGAGCGTAAAGTTAAAGCAACTCCCCACGCCCACCTCACTATCTACCCAGATCCGCCCGTTGTGGCCTTCCACAATCTGCTGACAGATTGAGAGTCCCAGGCCAAGGTGAATACCGTGCTTCGACGATGTATTTTCGAGGCGGTAGAAACGACTAAAGATCTTCTCGCGCTGGTCAGGCGAGATCCCGACGCCGGTATCGGACACCTGTACCTGTACCTCGTGTTCATGGATCTGTACACGCAACCTGATATGTCCTCCGGGGGGGGTTGCCTTCATCGCATTCTCGATCAGGTTTGTCACCACCTGCGCAATTCGCTCTTTATCCATCAGTAGGTCGGGGATAGTGTCAGGCACGTCAGTATCAATGCTCAGTTCAAACTGCTCGGCCTGGATCTGAAAGCGTGCGCTGGCATTCAGGAGCAGGTCGGTCAGATTCGCCCACTGGATCTGGAGGCGTAGTCGCCCAGCATCAAGCCGGTTAAACTCTAGTAGCTCGGCGATCCGGCCCTTCAGTGCGTCAGCCTGACTGTCCGCGAGGCCGAGAAACTCCTGCTGGAGCTCGTTGAGCGGTCCAGCTCGGCCCTGGAGTACCACTTTTAGGAACCCGTTGAGTGTATTGAGTGGGTTGCGCAGTTCGTGAGAGACCATCGAAATAAACTCGACGCGCTGGCGTTCCTGGAGCTTATGGTCGGTGATGTCGTGCAGAACAATCGCCACATAGCTCTCATTATTGGGAGTGACCCGCACCAGCGAGGCAAAGATCTGGTAGACCAACTCGTGTTCCGCTTCGCCCATCCGCAGTTCACGCTCAATCATCGCGGCCCCATCGGCGCGTAATTGGCGAGTGATCTCATTGAGTCTATCACGCAGCCTGCCGCCGAGCTTGTCGCTCAGTTGAAGTGTCCGATATGCCAGCGGATTTGACATAATCATCGTACCCTGCCCATCAACCACGATCAAGCCGTCGCCAATATCACGTAGTACCGCTTCAAGCATTGCCTGCTGGCGAGCGAGTTGCGTGTGCAATTCGGCGTTGTGGATGGCCACGCTGGCCTGGATGCTGAACGAGGTAAGATGACGTGCCTCGCTGGGCGTGAATGCCTGGCGCTGGATACTCACCACTGTCAAGGCACCGATGACGTGGTTATTCGGGTCAATCAGTGGCACGCTAATCGCCGACATCGCCCCGCAGTGCTGCACCTCGCGCCAATCCCGCTCAAGCTGGGTATCGCTCACCACCACCGGGCTGCGGGTACTCACCACGCGCTGAGCGAGTGGATCGGCCCAACTGCTCGGCACCACCCCGTCGAGGCCAATTGTGCGATGGGTAAATCCCGTGCTGCTCACCAGAGTCAGCCCAACAGCGCTCACACGCGGGGTGCCGAGCATCTGCATCATACTGTCGAGGATCTGGCTGAGAACATCGTCCAGACTGAGTGTACCGGTGATCGCCCGCAAGCTCTCTTCAAGGGACTGTTGGCGGCGGATACGGACACGCAGATCGGTGTTAATGCTCTCCAGTTCCGCCATCCGCGAGTCATGCTCAGAGCGGATCTGGCTGATCTGCTGGCGCAAATCACGGGTCTGACGCAGGCGGCGTTCGCTGAGGGCCAGCAGCAGCCCGATGAACATGCAGCTCCCGCCAACAAGCCCGCCGTAAGCCAGAGACTGGTCGGCGGAGAGGTTGACGTTCCCGTGTCCCATGAGATGGCTTGAAGAGAGGTAGAGCGGGCCAAGGAGGGCCGGCACCAGGAGTACCGACAGAAACTGACGGCGGTAGAGGATCGCCTTCATCCCAAACACGGTATAGATCGGGAAGATACTGAGGGTAAAGGGGCCAACCACAACCAGCAGCCATGCGACGAGGGCGGCGTCGCCCACGATCGAGGCTATCATCAGCGCCGTGAGCTGCCGCCAGCGGCTACCGGCGAGGGCGTCATACAAGGTTACCAGCAAGATCAGGTTGCATGCCGCGTAGACCAGCAGCCCGATTTTCGAGATGGGCTCAATCGGAAGCCGCTCAAACCACCACGATAAAGCAAGGATCGGCAGAGGCATCACGACACGCACGCCATCACGGATGTTTGCGCGCAGCCACGGCTCAGCCCATGCGAAGAGCGTATCGGTCGCAGCCATTACCCGCCTCTCCGTATTACCGCTTATTTGCGTCGCGGTGTGATCTGCGTGGGAGGGATGTTAGATGCGATGCCTCATACCTCAAATTTATACCCCAGGTTGCGTACCGTGATCACGTGGCGGGGATGTTCGGAGTCCTTCTCGATCTTGGAGCGCAGGCGACGAATGTAGACGGCCACCAGATTGCTCTCGCCCTCATAATCATAGCCCCACACTTTGCTCAGGATCTGGCTCACACTGAGGACGCGACCCGCGTTTTTTACTAGGTAGTAGATCAAGCGGAACTCAAGAGGGGTCAGTTCCACCGCCCGACCATCGGCAAAGAGAACCTTATGCTCAACCGGATCAAGGGTCAGGTCGCCCTGGGTCAGACGAGACGAGGGATTGAGTATATCGCTACTGCGTCGGCGTAACACCGCCTCAACGCGGGCAATCAATTCGGATGGCTCATAGGGCTTCACCAAATAATCATCGCCTCCGATCTGGAGACCCATCACCCGATCTTGAAGCTGAGATCGTCCGGACAGAAAGATAATTGGCACATCCGAGGTACGGCGAATCTGGCGGCAAATATCGAATCCGCTCGACTTGGGCATCATGACATCAAGCAAGATTAGATCAGGATTGTTTTGCTCAACAGCCTGGAGAATACCCTGTGCGTCGTATATTTTGACGACTTCATACCCCGCTTCTTCGAGGACAAACGAGGATAATCTTACGCTTGGAATGTCATCGTCGGCTACCAGAATACGCATATCTCGTACCTCTGTCCCCTCGTGGCTACTGCTCTGCGCGCAGGAGTATGGAATGTATCGTACTAGGCGACCATCTACCCATTTCTCGCTTCCAATTTTAGCAGAAAGTTACGACTCGTGCCACAGTCCTAATCAGCGAGACAGAACTGGTGCAGAGTCAATACGCCCCCTCACCCCCTGCCCTTCTCCCACGAGGGAGAGGGGCAGGGGGTGAGGGGGCACGGCTGGCACAAAAATCGGCCCTAGCGCGCTCTTACCACTCGCTCACGCATACGGCGGCGGGCCGCTGCGGCGCTCAGGGCCAGGGGGCGCGGCGCAGGGAGCGTAGTCGGTCGCTCAAAAGGGATGGGTATCGTCATGTGCTGGGGCGGATAGCCGAGCAGACGCATGATCGTCGCCTGATCCTGCTGAGGCACGTAGCGCGAACGTAGCCGTCCCGCTGCCTCGCTAAAGATCACCCGGGCGGGTTCAGGGCTGAGGCAGTGGTGCGCTCCGCCGCGCCCGGAGATCATCTGCTGGTAGGCACCTACCCCACAGACTGCCAGGATGAGGCCCGCGCCCATATCGGGCAGCATCAGCGGAGCCTGGTGCGGTCGTGGGTAAACATCGTCGCTGTCGCAGGTGCGCCGACCGGCCAGGCGCACCGGGCGTACCGGACGATCCCAGCCGTTCAGCGGCACGATCACGAACTCCTGGCCCTCGACCAAGATGCTGTCGGGCAGGCTCACCATCAGGCTGCTGTTTACCAGATACCAGTCGGGGTCGCCGGGCTGTCCCGCCTTCACCGCACCTACCTCGATCAGAAAGACACTGTGGGTGGCGACGGTGTAGCGCCCGAACTCGCCAATCAGGTCGGGCATGGGTACATCATAGGCGGCGCAGGTGTCGCGGATCGTCCGCATCAGCTTAGTAAGGAAGCCAACGTAGTCGAACTGGAAGCCCACGCGGTAGCCAGAAGTAGGTACGCCCCCGCCGAAGTTGAGGTAGCGCAGGCTCGGCACGCGGCGGCGCAGGCGGCAGTAGTTCGCGACAGACTCGCGCAGAGTGTCGAGGAAGTGGGTCTCGTCCTCGACCTGGCTACCGATCATGGCGTGGTAGAGGACGAGGCGATGTCGGCTATTGGCGATCTGCGTGGCGGCCTGCTCGATCTCGGCGGCGCTGAGACCAAAGCGATCCTGGCCGGGATGACGACCATCGCGGTTGCCAGCGGCGCGCTCGCGCACCCCAAACTGGAAGGGTGCCGGGCAGGTGAGCAAGGATGCAAGTTCATCGAGATCGTCGAGAACGGGGATCACCGACTCGCACCCGTCCACGCGCAGATCACGGATGGCAGCGATATAGTTAGGCTCCTTGGAGCCATTGCAGCAAATCAGCCGGTTCTCGGGCAAGATACCCTGACGCCAGAGGCTGTGAGCGATGGTCACATCGGCGGCAGCCGACGTTTCGTAGTGAGCGCCAGCAGCCAGGGCCGTCTTCACCGCCTCGGCGGCAAAGTTCGCCTTTGTGGCGTAGGCGTAGAGGAAGTCTCCCGTGTACTCGCTGCGGGCGCGGGCCTGGGCGGCCCAAGCGTGCATACGCTCAACTTGCGTTGTGATCTGCGGCGTGTAGACCACCTCAAGGGGTGCGCCGTGGCTCTCGACCACCTCGTTGAGATTCACCCGCCCTCCCAGCATCAGATGTCCATGCTCGCGGGTAAGAAAATCGGTAAGGCGGCCCTCGCCGGAGAAGCTGTGGCGATCCATGATGTACTCGGCGTAGGTTTGCTGCTTCAATCGTATGCCCTCCTGGGGACTAATTGGCGGCAGTGCCGCCCCAACCTCCTAAATGTATTCCACGACGTTCGACAGATGCGCAGCGCGCACGAAACCTGACCGTGGCGCAATTGCGCCACAGTTGGAGGCTGACGTGTGCTCACGCTGGGTGTGGAGATCACAAAGGCCCCTGCACCACGTGCAGGGGCCGACTAGCGCCGAAGCACTTGGATTACAAGTACTCCGGCCCTCTAGGGGACGTCACAGGGGTGCAGTCTGGATGGCACAGCGTGGGTGCGCGTAAATTATGATAAACGTCCATACTGCCTCGCACAAGCCCGCCCGACGCCGCCACATATGCTAACAAGTCACCAGCGACCGCTATTATGACGACGGTATCCGCTTCGTGTTCGGTGTTGCGTGTTACGTGTGTCGGGTGCCTTCCCGAGACGCGAAACCCGTGACCCCGAAACGTAACGGGGGGCAAGAATAAAGTGGGTTGATTGGCTCAACCGGCGCACATTATACACCTTCTGACAGTCTGAGTCAATAGGCGTTTTCCTGCTTCCCAGTCAGGAGATTCGCGATTGTGCGTAGAATGATTTTAATATCCAAAAGCAACGACCAGTTCTCGATATAGTACAGGTCGTAGCGGGTACGATCTTCGATGCTGGTATCGCCGCGCAGTCCGTTTACCTGCGCCCATCCGGTGAGTCCGGCCTTCTCTTTATGGCGGCGCATGTAGCGCGGAATCTCTAGGCTAAACTGTTCGGCCCAGCGCGGTTGCTCGGGTCGCGGGCCAACCAGGCTCATCTCGCCGATCAATACATTGATCAACTGGGGCAGTTCGTCCAGGCTGCTGCGGCGCAGCAATCGTCCCACCCGCGTTACCCGTGGGTCGTTTGGTGTCGTCCATGTTCCCAGAGCCTCGGCGTTCACGCGCATGGTACGGAACTTGATCATCCAGAAGGGCTGCACGTCCATGCCCACCCGCTCTTGTAGAAAAAAGACCGGCCCACGCGACTCGATCCGGATCGCGGCAGCGATCAGTAGCATGAGCGGGGCGGCGACCAGTAGCAATACGGTGGAGACCACCACATCCAGGCAGCGCTTGAGGGTGCGGTTCCAGGGATTGTCGAGGGCGGCGTTTTTCACGCTCACCAGCGGCAGATCGCTCAGGTCGCCAATGGAAACTTCGTTGTTGGTAATCAATTGGAAGGTGTCGGGGTAGACCTTGATCTCCACCGACTCATCCTCGGCCAGACTAATAATATCAATCAGGTTCTGGCTTGATCGGCCCGAGAGCGCGATGATCACCTCATCGGCCTGCGTCGCCCGCACCACACGGCTGAGTTGGGCGGTGTGTCCAAGCACCGGCAGCCCCATCACGATATCACCAATTGCCGTGCTATCCGAAAGAAAACCCTGCACCTTATAGCCAAGCTCCGGGCGACGGCGGATGGTCTGCCAGACCAGCAGGCCCGGTTCGCGTGCGCCGACAATTAGCACGCGGCGGGTGTCAATCCCGTGGCGGCGCAGCCAGAAGACCGCCCAGCGGTGCATCACGCGCAGGGTGATGCAGCTCAGCAGGGCGATCATCCAGCCCCAGACCAGCACGTCCCCGTTCCAGGGCAGATCCTCGGCACCGAACTCGGGTAGCAGGGTGTTGGTGATCAGGGCGATCACGGTGGTCAGCGAGATGGCGGTGAGAACCTTAAATGCCTCATCAACCCGCGACGCACCACGGCGCATCGTATAGAGTCCATTGAACGTAAAGACCGCCAGCGCGGCGGTGTTAAACAGGACGAGAAAATGCAGGGCGACCTGCGAATCAGAGGGCAGCAGCAGGCCAGCCGCGCTCATGGCCTCAAGGTTCCACAGATAGACACCGATGAAGGCTCCGTTGATCGCCAGCAGGTCGCAGACCACGAGGCCCGTGCGCAGCAGTGCGTGCCACGTGCGCGGGCGCACTTGTGCGCGACCCTTAGCCAACTCGGCGGGACGCTGGGGGGCGGAGGTAATTGCGGCCAAGGGCGAGAAACTCCTTCAGCGTGATGCCGATCTCGATCAGGGTGTTCAGGATTGTGGGCGTAGTGGCAGCATAATGCTTGCGGTGAAAGATCCGCATTGCGTCATAGAAGGCGCGGAGAGAGGGGATGGCCCGGCGCGTACTCGCCGCCCGCTTATAGTGGTAGATCACCACACGCGGGTAGTAGGCCACCCGCCAGCCATACTGCTTGATGCGGTAGGCCCAATCCAGATCCTCGCCATACATAAAGAACTGCTCGTCGAGCAGTCCCACCTCGCGCACCACCGAACTGCGCAGCAGCATACACGCACCCACCAGGGCGTCCACCTCCGTCTCCACGTCTGGGTCGAGGTAGGTCAGGTTATAGCGAGCGAAACGCGGGCTTTTTGGGAAGAGCCGCGATAGGCCAAGCATGCGGTAGAACGATACTTCGGGGGTAGGGAAACTGCGCCGGCAGGCCAGATCGAGCGAGCCATCCGGCAAGATCAGCTTTGGCCCAACCGTCCCAACCTCCGGGTGCCCCTCCAAATAGTCCACCAGACCATCGAGGGCACCCGCCGGGACGATAGTATCGTTGTTGAGGAGCATGATGTAGTCGGGGAGGGGGGCTTGCCGATTGCCGATTGCCGATTGTAGATTGCCGATTGCAGACGAGGCTTTCTCTTTGGAAATCTGCAATCTGCAATCTGCAATCTGCAATAACTCACGCAGGGCCAGATTATTCCCATAGGAATAGCCGCCGTTTGTCGGACTCTCGATCAGGCGGGCCTGCGGGAAGCGGGCGCGTACCATGGCCGCACTGCCGTCGTGGGAGGCGTTATCAACCACCCAGACCGCGAGGGTAGAGCGGGTGGGCGCAGCGTAGATCGAGTCCAGGCAATCGGCAAGCAGATCGGCCCGGTTATAGTTCAGGATCACAATCGCGAGGCTGGGCATAGCACCTCTCCGTCGTGCGGCGGATATGGCCGCAACGGCGAGAATATTATAGCACCGCGCATCCCCATCCTCGCCTCGTGCAGTGTGGTAGACTTAAGGAGCAGGCAACAGGGAACAGTTTTGCGCATTGCCAAAGGTTCTATGTTATGCAAGACTCCCACGCTATTCGTGACACCTTCACCGAGCGCTTCGGCGTTCGCCCGCGCATGATCGTTCGCGCCCCCGGTCGGGTGAACCTGATTGGCGAACATACGGACTACAACGAAGGTTTCGTCTTCCCCATCGCCATTGACCGCGAGACTTTTGTGGCTGCCCGCAGCCGCCCCGATACTATTATTCGCACCTACACCACCCAGTTTGGACAGGAGGACAGCTTCGAGATCGGCCAGATCGAGCGTAGCTCCGATAGGCCGTGGGCGAACTATGTGCGCGGCGTCGTCAAGGGTATCCTCGCACGCGATCTGCCCATCACCGGGGCGGATCTGCTGATCAGTGGTGATATACCCCTTGGCAGCGGACTCTCCTCTTCGGCATCCCTGGAGGTGGCCGTTGGCTATGCGGTGCAGATGCTGAATAATATCACCTTGCCCGGCGAGGAACTGGCTCTGCTCGCTCAGGGTGCCGAAAACAGCTTTGTCGGTGTGCAGTGCGGCATTATGGATCAGTTTATCTCGGCCCTCGGGTGTGAAAACCACGCCCTGTTGATTGATTGCCGCGATCTGAGCTATCGGTCTCTGCCTATTCCCCCCGATGTGCGTGTGATCGTCTGTATCAGCGGTGTTCACCACAATCTGGGTATGTCCGAGTATAACGAACGCCGGGCCGCATGCACCGAGGCGGT